>NZ_JBLXYA010000006.1:0-124400 GCF_048512865.1 Rothia sp. P13129 | reverse complement strand
GGTTTTCGGTTGCTGTCTCTTGGTGGTGTGCTTGCGCTTCTTCGGCTCCAGCATGTGCTAGTGCCTGTTTCTCTTGGCTAGAGAAGGAGAACGCTTCTGCGAAGATAAGTTGGATATCTTCTGCAGAGTTTGCGGGGAATGCCTGTCCACCGGTTTGGGACGCAATTTCTTGGAGCGCTTGCATATCTGCATCAGCTGAAATGCCGATAAGGATGATATAAATCGGAGCTTCTGGATCTTGTTGAGACTGGATGGTCTTAATAAGGTCTTCGGTGCTGATGGAATTATCATCGTGGTTTTCACCGTCGGTCATGATGATGACGGTGTTTGCTGCGCCGACTTTATATTCCTTTTTAACATTCTGGAATGCCGCAAGAATGGTGTCGTTGAGTCCAGTGTAGTTATCTGGGATAGGCTTGAGAGAAGAACCTGCTTCAAGGAGAAGGTTGCGTTGTGAACGGCCGTCGGTTTCGTCACTCATGTGGCGGATAGGAGCAAGGCTCTTGTAATCGACGGTATTTCCTTGGGCGTCTTGGCTCATGTTGCTAGAGAAACTCCACAATCCCATGGAATCTCGTGCGGGGAAGAGTTTGTATCCGGCAAGGATGGAGTTGACGGCAATGTCCATACGGGTTTGGTCGGTGCCTTCAATTTTGTATCCCATGGAGCCAGAGACGTCAACCGCAACGAGAGCGTTCAACGGTGCTGCTTGAAGGGAGTATGTAGACCAGGCTTCTGCGAGAACTTCTGGTTTTGCTCCGGTCAGGTTGGTGAACTTTCCGATGGAATCTTTTTCGAGTGGTTCGCCTTGTGCATTGCGTAGACCTGTTTCGGCGAGAGCCTTTTTGCCGTCTTCAGAGGAGATGAAGTTGGTGATTTTATCGGCTGCTTGTGCGATGGTTTTATTGGCTTCTGTACCGCTAGACGCTGGCTGATAGAGCGGATAGTCTAATTCGCCACTGCCAGTTGCTGGAACATACGCGGTGAGCTTGGAATCGGAGTGTTCTTTAAGGTACGAGACGTAGTCATTTTCTCCGACGATAGCTGAACGGTAGGTGTCATGTTCTACACCTGAGAGGAGTTCTTGAGCGTTTTCTGCTGCTGCTTCAACTCCGATAGTTTGTGCACGTGAGCCGAGGTTGCTTGCCAATGACTGTTTGCTTGTTTTACCGTTAGCGCTTTCTTCTGTAGCGTTGATGATGGCCATAAACGAGCTAGGTTCTACGCTGGGATCGCCTACGTGTACGGCGGTTACATCGCTGAGCGCTTCGTTCCACGATGGGTATTTATCTGAAGATTTGGTGACAATGACGCTAGGGGTTTTTGCGAGGGATTCGGCTTTAGTCACTAGCTCGCTTTTTCCTGCGAGGGCAAGTTGTGCTTGTGTCGATGATGCAGGTAACCAGAGGTTTGGTGCAGATTTTCCTGCAATAATTTGACTTGCAACGTCAGCGACGGAAGTGTCGTGGCTAACAGATAAGACGATGCAGTCTTCTGGATTGACGGGGATTTTGTGGAGGACCTGCGCCATAATGGGTGTGGTTTCAATGGTGACGCGTTGAGTAGTTGCGCAGGAGGTAGGTACGGATTGTGCGTTAACTACCTTGTCTTCTGTGTTGTTACCTTTGAGGTAGTATGCGAGCATTCCGCCGCTTAGTAGGATGGCTGTTGCGCCTCCGACTGCGGTCCATTTGCGCATGTTTTTTCTGCGTTGTGCTTCTCGTGCTTCGCGTCGAGATTGAGCGTTCCCCATTTGTACCCTTCCGCTCTGTCTCCGTAGGTGAGTTTGTTTACTGGTATGAAGATGCGTGAGCGCATAAATAAAGTATGTATCCTTACAAGCCTAATACTTTAGCATATAAAGTACGGTTAATTTTTATACCATGAAGTTGTTTAAAAATGGATATAATTAGTGCAATTTTTGAGATGATTATTTCTTGTTTAAACATATTTTTATCAATAAAAGTTTTTACTGAAACTGACCACATTGCCCTGACTAGATGAAACAATAAAATTATAAGTGAGCTGTTAAAAATTAAGGTTCTCGAAATTCTCAGACCTACATGAGACACCTTCTTATAATGTGGATAAATCCTTCTTGTGAGTTAAAAACGAAAAACTCAAAACTTGAGTGATTATTAAAATAAAGTTAGTAAAACTGTAGAAACTGTCGAAAAATATACGCGCTGTCTACTATTGAGCTAGGTTAAGAGTCATGTAGCACCATGAAGTGTTGTGATAGAAATATCAAAAATATTACGATGAACAACAACTTAGCTGAAGTAACACATGTACGTAGCGTGGGTAACACTAATACACTAGATGAGTAGTCAATATTCGCACAGGGAAACCACCCACGAACAAAACTACTTACGCCCTGTACCGAGCTTCCCTCTTGGAAGGAACACCTCATGTCCCAAACCGAACAGGTTACTAACCTCCCACTATCCCAAGTAGACCCAGAAGTTGCTGAAGCTATCGCCCAAGAACAGCAACGCCAACAAAATACCCTCGAAATGATTGCCTCAGAGAACTTTGCGCCACGTGCAGTTCTCGAAGCTCAAGGTTCCGTACTAACCAATAAATACGCTGAAGGATACCCATCCCGTCGATACTACGGCGGTTGTGAATACGTTGACATCGTCGAAACCCTTGCCATCGAACGAGCTAAAAAACTCTTCGGAGCAGAACACGCTAACGTCCAACCACATGCTGGCGCCCAAGCAAACAACGCCGTCATGCACGCACTACTTAACCCTGGCGACAAAATTATGGGGCTTTCCCTCGCACACGGAGGACACCTCACCCACGGAATGAAACTCAACGTCTCCGGAAAACTCTACGACGTCGTCGCCTACGGTGTTGACGAAGAAACCGGACGCGTCGACATGGGCCAAGTACGCGAACTAGCACACACCGAAAAACCACAAGTCATTATTGCTGGATGGTCCGCATACACCCGTCACCTGGACTTTGCCACCTTCCGAGAAATTGCGGATGAAGTAGGAGCATACCTCTGGGTCGACATGGCACACTTTGCTGGTCTCGTCGCTGCAGGAGTTCACCCCAATCCCGTACCCTACGCACACGTGGTCTCGTCGACCGTTCACAAAACCATTGGCGGACCCCGCTCCGGATTTATCCTCTGCACGGAAGAACTCAAGAAAAAAATTGATTCCGCCGTATTCCCCGGACAACAAGGCGGCCCTCTCATGCATGTCATCGCTGCCAAAGCAACAGCCTTCAAAATTGCTGCAAGCGAAGAATTCAAAGACCGTCAAAAACGCACTCTCGCAGGAGCCAAAATCCTTGCTGAACGCTTGAGTCAACCCGACGTTGCAGAAGCTGGAGTCTGCCTCATCTCTGGAGGAACAGACGTTCACCTTGTGCTCGTCAGCCTCGTCAACTCAGCACTCAACGGCAAAGAAGCAGAAGACCTCCTCCATGAAGTCGGAATTACCGTCAACCGTAACGCCGTGCCCAACGATCCTCGCCCACCCATGGTTACCTCTGGGCTACGTATCGGCACCCCAGCCCTCGCAACCCGAGGCTTCGACGAAAACGCCTTTGCTGAAGTTGCTGACATCATCGCTGAAACCCTCAAACCTGGTGCAGACGTTAAAGCCCTGCAACAGAGAGTCACCGCACTGTGCGAAAAATTCCCCCTCTACGACGGTATTAAGGAGTGGTAATGACACAAATACTTGACGGAAAAGCAACCGCACAAGCCATCAAAAAAGAACTAGCACAGCGAGTAGAGGCCCTCAAAAAACAAGGCATCACCCCCGGTTTAGGAACAGTGCTGGTTGGAGACGACCCCGCATCTCGCTCCTATGTTGGAGGCAAACACAAAGACTGCCAAGAAGTTGGTATCGCTTCCATACGACGTGACCTCCCCGCTGAAACCACTCAAGAAGAGCTAGAAGCAGTTCTAGACGAACTCAACAACAACCCAGAATGTACCGGATACATTGTTCAACTACCTCTGCCTGAGCACCTAGATACCAACCGTATCCTTGAAAAAATTGCTCCCGAAAAAGACGCCGATGGCTTGCACCCCACAAACCTTGGCAAGCTCGTCCTCAACGTCAACGAACCCCTTAACTCCCCACTACCATGCACCCCACACGGCATTGTTGAGTTAGGTCGCCGTCACGGCATCGAATGGGCAGGTAAACACGTCGTCGTGCTCGGTAGAGGAATTACTGTGGGGCGTCCGCTTGGACTCTTACTCACTCGCCGTGAAATCAACGCCACGGTAACTCTCGTTCATACCGGAACACAAAACCTCGACGAAATTCTCCATAGCGCAGATATTATTATCGCCGCGGTTGGAGTCTCCCACATCATCAAAGAACATCAAGTGCGCCCTGGCGCCGTAGTCTTTGACGTAGGAGTCTCTCGCATCTTCGACGAAGACACCGAAAAATACCGTCTTAGCGGAGATATCAGCCCAGAAGCTGGAGCTAAAGCTAGCTGGGTCTCCCCAAACCCCGGCGGTGTTGGTCCCATGACCCGCGCCATGCTCCTCGTGAACGTTGTCGATACCGCAGAAAGAACGGTGTCCTAGCCCCTCACCATCTCTATAACGAGCTCATACAAGAAAAAGATGGCGGTTGCCTCATCTGGATACTTAATAGATGAGGCAACCGCCATCAACGTTAAACTAGCCCAAGGTCACAACACCCTCAAAGGTCGTACCTATCTACCAGAACGTGAAAGCCTAAACTCATAGTCATACCTATCAGCACGGTACAAACACACCGTGCTCTCTACCGCAATACCGCGATCGGTATAACCAATCTTCTCCACCCTCAACGCCGCAGAACCAGAAGGGATGTCAAGGGCTTGAGCTTCTTCTCCTGCCACAAGTGTGGCACTGACACGATGCGTGGCCTTTTCAATACGATAACCACTACGCGAGAGCTGTTCGTCCAAAGAACCATGTGTTTCAGGCTCCATATGAGTGAAAACTTCCTGAAGAAAATGAGCTTTTTCATAGCACATCGGTTCAGTATCAGCCCGACGAATCTTTACAATCTCAATCACCGTTGTTCCTATTGGAATCTCAAGGTTCTTTGCTGTCTGAGCGTCTGCACCCATCGGGTGACATCTCAATGTCGAGGTATCAGGCTTCTGCCCACGAATATCCATATCTTCGGTGTACGAAATCAGGCGCGGTTCTTTCGCATGCAAATAGCGGTCTGCAACATATGTGCCAGACCCCTGAATGTTATACACCAACCCTCGACGTTGCAACGTCGCAATAGCACGCCGAACCGTATCTCGACTAATACTAAAACGCTCCTGAAGTTCTCTTTCTGTCGGCAAAAGAGTATGGGGCGTGCCCTGATCAATATATGTTGTACACAAATAATGCGCTAAACGAAGATATTTTGGTGGATTATTTGGGGGCAACTCGAAAGATGCAGAAGTCTGTGCTGTCGCGGCCATCGTCATTGAGTCTTCGCTAGTCATAGCTTCATACTATCTGGTTAAAGTACAATTCTTGAGTTTTTTCTTCCTCAACCAGACAATAACGTATCAGGCAATAACCGCACACAATAAACGGCATATACTCCTCAACCGTTTTAACCACCATAAAAACTATGAGGAAAGCCAAGCTCCCCACTATCGTGCTTGGAGGTTATCACACTGGCATAATGATAAGTATGCAATCTTCCGGTTCAGACACAACAACACGTACCCAAACACTTTCAAAAGCTCTCATCGGGGCAAGTATTGGGGGAGGTATCCTCCTCGTCCTCTGTATTCTCGCCATCTACCAAGCCTCGCACGAAGAATCTGTGCTCGGATGGATTGTCGCAGGTATTCTGCTGGCATGGCTAGGGGTTGCCGGATACCTCGCCATCATCGTGACACAACAAGCCCGCACCACCCAAAAAAATCAAGAACTCTTCCTCCAAGCACGTCGAGCAGAAGAAGACGCCATGCTCGACGACAAACTATCTCACAGCTTCCAAATCGTTCTCGTACAATCAAAAGTCATTGCAGAACACCTCCACTCAGATAATCAAGATGCACCTGCCATGATTGAACGAGCACTAGACACCATCAACACCACAGCTTCTAACGGCATGAGCATGATTAAAGAAGCCCAAGGGCAGAACAACGCAGAAAGAGACTAATCACCCCATGACAAGAACACCTAAAACCCTACGTATTGCCAGCGTCAATGTGAACGGCATCCGCGCCGCATACCGTAAAGACATGGAAAGCTGGCTCAACGAACGTGACGTCGACATCCTCTGCCTACAAGAAGTACGTGCCCCCGACAAAATCGTACGAGAACTACTTAACGAAGAAAACTGGCATATCCTCCACTCAGAAGCTGCCGACAAAGGACGCGCCGGAGTCCTCATCGCCACAGCACGCACCCCACACAAGAACTCCATCCTTCCCGCCGCAGAACCAATCAATACCCGATCACACATCGGCGAAGAATACTTCGAACACTCCGGACGCTGGGTCGAAGCAGACTACACTCTTCCCAACGGAGAACAACTTACCGTTGTCTCCGCCTATGTACACTCTGGAGAAGTAGACACACCCAAACAAGACGACAAATACCGTTTCCTCGAACGTATGCTTGTGCGCCTTCCCGAACTTGCTCAACACAGCGAAAACGTTGTCGTTGTGGGAGACCTCAACGTCTGCCACACAGAACGAGACCTCAAAAACTGGAAAGCAAACCAAAAACGAGCAGGATTCCTCCCCGAAGAACGCGCCTACTTCGACAAATTCTTTGGACAAAGCGGATACGTCGACGTTGCACGTTCGCTTGCTGGAGACGTCGACGGCCCATACACCTGGTGGTCCTACCGTGGACAAGCCTTCGACAACAACGCAGGATGGCGTATCGACTACCAGATGGCAACACCCGCCATGGCACAACGCGCCATCAGCTCAGTTGTTGACCGTGCCGCATCCTACGACCAGCGTTTTAGCGACCACGCACCTCTAGTCGTCGACTACCAATTCGCGTAGCACACGAGTCAAAAATCTTAACACCTTCGAGGACTTTGATACTCTCATGGTCAAGACCCCGTCACAACACGCCAACCCATTGAAGGACACACCGTGGCAGAAGAAACCACCAACACCATAGACCGCGCACTCATCCCCAACGCGTCCAAAGGAAAACCACGCGCTTTCTCCGGCGCCCAACCATCATCCGACTCTTTACACCTAGGAAACTACCTCGGCGCAGTAGAAAACTGGGTGCAAATGCAAGAAGACAATGAATGTCTCTTCTTCATCCCCGACATGCACGCCATCACCGTACGTCAAGACCCAAACGTTCTTCGTGAACGTACCCGAACCATTGCCGCACAATATATTGCTGCCGGAATTGACCCACAAAAAACACCTCTTTTCGTGCAATCTCACGTACCTGAACATGCACAACTCGCATGGGTCCTCAACTGTATTACCGGCTACGGTGAAGCCGCCCGCATGACCCAATTCAAAGACAAATCCAGCAAACAAGGCTCCGAGAACACTACCGTCGGACTCTTCACCTACCCCATGCTCATGGCAGCAGACATCCTGCTTTACCAAGCAGACCGTGTCCCAGTAGGCGAAGACCAACGTCAGCACCTAGAACTTACGCGCACTATCGCACAACGCTTTAACTCTCGCTTTGGCACCACCTTTCTCCTGCCAGAACCATTAGAGTTTCGCGAAAGCGCAAAAATCTATGACCTGCAAGACCCCACCTCCAAGATGAGCAAATCTGCCCAAAACGATAAAGGCATTATCTGGTTGCTCGACGACCCGAAGAAAACCGCCAAAAAAATTAAGTCTGCGGTAACTGACGACGGATCAACCATCGCCTTCGACCGAGCCGACAAACCGGGCGTATCAAACCTCCTTGCCATCTATTCAGCAATCACCGGACGCCCTATCGAAAACATCGTCGAAGAATACGACGGCAAAATGTACGGGCACCTCAAAGTTGATCTTGCTGAGATTCTCGTACAAACCCTAGCGCCCATTCGTGAACGTTCTCTGGAACTGCTCGACGACCCAGCCGAACTCGATAAACTCTTGGCTGTCGGTGCGCAACGCGCTCGCGAAATTGCGTCTGTGACGTTGCAGAATGTCTACGAGCGTGTGGGCTTCATGGGTGCGACGAGGCTTTAGCTGAAGAGCCCTTTGATGTCTTTATCGTCTTCTGCTGTGCGAGCTTTAGAGCTTGACCGGCATTTGAGCGTTATTGCGCCGGTACAAGGCGAGTTATCTCGTCTTGTCCGGTGCTGGCAGGGTGCTCATGGTGTGGCTGAATCTGTGCAGACGAGTCATCTAACAATTTTTTTATATGAGCCTACTCCTTCGACGAAAGATATGGTGCTCTCATCCTTGGTGAAGGCCTTATATGGGCAATACTCTTTTAGCGTGTCTATGGGGGCTATTGAGAGCTTCATGCCGTTATCTGAGGTGAGTTATCTGCCCGTGCTAGAGGGCGCGACAGACTTGATGACTTTACGTCAGCGGTGTATTGATGCGGTAGGGGAGTCTAGCTCTCCTTTTAGCTATGTTCCGCATCTGAGCGTATCGAATCGTTTGGGGCAGAGAGCGCTAACGGATTCTTTGCAATATTTTGCGTCATTACCTTCTACCGCTGAACGTTTTGTCGTAGATCATCTTCAAATCTGTGAGCATGTTCAAGGGAATTGGCGTTGTCTTAGGACGGTTCCGCTAGATACGAGTCATGATTAGGTTCTAGCTGGTAGATACAGTAAAGCCTGTCTTATCGTTGTTGCGATAAGACAGGCTTTACTCTGTTGAGTTTCTTTTTTAGAGCAGCTCGTTGAGGTTGAGCTCCTTAATGTCTGCAACAGTGTTTTTCACTGCTTGAGCTTTATCTCGTGTCGTAATGAGTAAGGCATCGGGAGTGTCAACTACTACGAGGTTTTCAATACCGATAACAGCAATTTTGCGTTCCGCATGGGTGACAATAAGCCCCGAGGAATCTTGGTTGAGAACATTGCTCTTTTCGCCTAATACGGTGAGCTTTTCACCTGTTTTCTCTTGGTTCAGGCGGGTGACTGCGTCGAAGTCTCCCACGTCGTCCCACATAAAGGAGCCTGGCACCATGGCGACATCTCCTGCGGCTGCTGCTGGTTCTGCAACAGCGTAGTCGATGGCCGTTTTGGGGAGAGTATCCCATAGTTTTTGAAGAGTTTGGTGCTGTTGTGGAGTGTCCCAATCTTCTGCGATGGCGTTAATTCCGGCGTAGAGTTCTGGTTCGTTTTCTTTGAGGTGTTTGAGCATCAGTTCTGCTGGTGCGACAAACATTCCTGCATTCCAGGTGTATTCTCCGGAGTTCACATAGTCTGCTGCTGTTGCTGCGTCAGGTTTTTCGACAAATGACTCTACGGCTAGAGCTGAGGGGGCATTGTCGATACCGAGCGAAGACTTTGCTTTGATATATCCAAAAGCTGTGGATGGTTCGGTGGGGGTGATACCGATGGTCACGATTTTTCCGGTAGCTGCAGTTTCTACCGCTTCTTTGACTACTTTTTGGAATTCCTCAACCGGTGTGATGACGTGGTCAGCAGCGAAAGAGCCAATAATAGCTTCTCGATCTCTTTTGTAGAGGATAGCGCAAGCTAATCCGATAGCTGCCGCCGAGTCTTTGGGGGAGGGTTCAAGGACGAAGTCGGTGTCGTTGAGTTCACGAACTTGTTCGCGTACTGCTTGAGCGTGCGATTCTCCGGTCACAATCATCACTGAGCTTTGGGTGAGTCCGCTGAGCCTGTCGTAGGTTTGGCGTAGTAGTGAAGATCCGTTACCGGTAAGGTCTAGTAAAAACTTAGGTGCGTGTGCCCGCGATAATGGCCATAGGCGGGACCCTACCCCACCGGCCGGAATGAGCGGGTAAAACTTATCTAGTGGTGTTCTCATCACCTCTAAGAATAGCGAATTTTTACGTCATAATTCTGAAAATTTTTTGAGATGTCTAACTATTGCTGGTCACTTTTTAAGCCCAATGTGATGAGGATTTCCCTTGTTCTCGCGGAAAAGTTGAATATCGACATAAAAATTTGTGCTAATTACGCTAAAATAAGCCGGTTTTTTATCAACTAACTGTCAATAAAACCGTAAGTGAACTGGTACTGTGTGTGACTAGATGAACACACATTAATTAGCTATTCGATGGTAGACATCGCTTGTTTGATGAGCCAAAACAAGGTCACAGCCACGAACAGCTTGCAGGAGGTTATTCAGTGCCGAATAATTCACGAGGAACCTTGTACCGCGGCCGTGAAGGCATGTGGTCTTGGGTAGCTCACCGCATCACCGGTATCGCTATTTTCTTTTTTCTTCTTGTCCACGTCTTAGATACCGCTCTTATTCGAGTTTCCCCCGAATCCTATAACTCCGTGATGGAGCTTTATAAAAATCCCATCATGGGGCTAAGTGAAGCAGGACTTGTGGGAGCTATTGTCTACCACGCCTTTAACGGTATTCGCATTATCCTGATTGACTTTTGGAAAGATGGCGCAAAAAACCATAAAACAATGCTTTGGGGAGTCCTCCTTCTCTGGGCCGTTGTCATGGTTCCTTTCCTCATCCGCCACATGATTAACACTTTCGGAGGCTAACGCATCATGGCTGTTTCACCACAGAAAATCAAAATTTCTGCTCCGAGAAGCAAAGACAACACCGTTAACGGAGTCAAATACAACCGCTCTAGCTCAAAACGCAATAACTTTGAAATGTTCGCATGGCTTTTCATGCGCATCTCAGGTGTTATTCTCGTTGTCCTTATCTTTGGACACCTCTTCGTCAACCTCATGATGGGTGAAGGCGTTCATCGTATTGACTTTGGTTTCGTTGGTGGCAAATTAGCTCAACCTTTCTGGCAAGTATGGGATCTACTCCTGTTATGGCTTGCAATGTTGCACGGCATGAACGGTATTAGAACCATCATCATGGACTATGCAGAAAAAGACAGTACCCGCCTGACCCTAAAACTAGCGTTGTTCTGTTCTGGCGCTTTTGTTCTTCTGATTGGAACTCTCGTAATCTTCACGTTTGACCCATGCCCAACTGGTGCGGCACCAGAACTATTACCTTCTTTCTGTACCGCCCCATAAATAGCTGAACCTACTACTAGATTTTAGAAAAGAGCATTTTCACATGCAGGTACATAAGTACGATGTCGTTATTATCGGTGCTGGTGGAGCTGGCATGCGTGCCGCCATTGAAGCCGGCACTCGCGCTCGAACCGCCGTTTTGACCAAATTGTACCCAACTCGTTCCCATACAGGAGCCGCTCAAGGTGGCATGTGCGCGGCCCTTGCCAACGTCGAAGAAGACAACTGGGAATGGCACACCTTTGACACCATCAAAGGTGGCGACTACCTTGTCGATCAAGACGCCGCCGAAGTCATGGCTAAAGAAGCAATTGACGCTGTTCTTGATTTAGAGAAAATGGGTTTGCCCTTCAACCGTACCCCCGCTGGACGTATTGACCAACGTCGTTTTGGTGGGCACACTCGCGACCACGGTAAAGCACCAGTACGTCGAGCATGTTATGCGGCGGACCGTACCGGACACATGATTCTTCAGACGCTCTACCAGAACTGCGTAAAACATAATGTGGAGTTCTATAACGAATACTACGTCCTTGACCTCATCATGGTAGAAGATGAAAAGGGACAGCGTCGCCCCGCCGGCGTGGTCAGCTACGACCTTGCTTCTGGCGATGTGCACGTATTCCAAGCAAAGTCCATCATTTTTGCCTCGGGTGGTTGTGGAAAAATCTTTAAAACCACATCTAACGCACATACCCTCACCGGTGATGGCATGGCGATTGCTCTACGTAACGGTATTCCGCTAGAAGACATGGAGTTTGTGCAATTCCACCCAACCGGGCTTGCCGGACTAGGCATTCTCGTATCGGAAGCTGCTCGAGGTGAGGGCGGTATTCTTCGTAACTCTGACGGTGAGCGTTTCATGGAGCGCTACGCCCCGACCATCAAAGACCTTGCCCCACGTGATATTGTGGCGCGTTCTATGGCAAACGAGGTGCGTGAAGGTCGCGGTTGTGGACCGAACAAGGATTATGTTCTTCTAGACTTGACCCACCTCGAACCAGCCCACATTGATGCGAAACTTCCCGACATCACGGAGTTCGCTCGCACCTATCTAGGCGTTGAACCGTACACCGAACCTGTTCCGGTGTTCCCCACTGCACACTATGCAATGGGCGGTATTCCCACCAACATCGAAACAGAAGTGTTTGCAGATTCGGAGAACACTATCCCCGGTCTTTACGCCGCTGGCGAGGTTGCGTGCGTATCTGTGCACGGTTCTAACCGTTTGGGCACGAACTCTCTGCTTGATATTAACGTTTTTGGTAAACGTGCCGGCATTAAAGCGGCAGAGTACGCTGCTTCTGCAGAGTTCTTACCTATCCCTGAGGATGCCGCAAACCGCACTTTAGAGCTTTTGACGTCTCTACGTGATGGTGAGGGAACCGAAAAAGTTGGTGTCATCCGTAAAGAACTACAAGATGTGATGGACGCCGATATGCAGGTGTTCCGCACGGCCGATACGATTCGTAACGCTCTTTCAAAGATTGCAGAATTAGAAGAACGTTATCAGCGTATTTCTATTCAAGACAAAGGTAAGCGCTTCAACCTTGATTTGTTGGAGGCCGTAGAGCTGGGCTTCTTACTTGAGCTCGCTAAGGTGATGTCTGTTGCTGCTTTCCATCGTCAGGAGTCTCGTGGCGGTCACTTCCGTGAAGATTATCCGGATCGTGATGACGTGAACTTTATGAAACATTCGATGGTATATCGAGACGAAAACTCAGAGTTTGAGGGTATTCGCGGTCTTCGTTTTGGTACGAAGCCTGTTGTCTTTACCCGTTATGAGCCGAAGGAACGTAAGTACTAAAATGTCTGATTTTGAAGCACGCGAACCAGAATCTAAGGTTGCTATCGCCTCGGAGCAAGGTGGCTCCCAAGGTATTAAAACCTATGATGTGACGGTTAGAATTCGTCGTTATAACCCTGAAGTTTCGGATCAAGCGCATTGGGACGAATTCAAGGTGACAATGTATGGTACCGATAGGGTGCTTGATATCTTGCACAAGATTAAGTGGGAGATTGATGGTTCGTTATCGTTCCGCCGTTCATGTGCTCACGGTATTTGTGGTTCTGATGCTATGCGTATTAATGGTAGAAATCGTTTGGCGTGTAAAACCTTGCTGAAGGATTTAGATATTTCTCAGCCGATTACGATTGAGGCTATTAAAGGTTTGCCTTGCGAAAAAGACCTTATCGTGGACATGGAACCGTTCTTCCAGTCGTATCGTGAGATTATGCCGTTCTTGATGAATGAGGGGCATGAGCCAGAGCGTGAACGCTATCAGTCTGTTGAAGATCGTGAACGTTTTGATGACACAACAAAGTGCATCTTGTGTGCAGCGTGTACGACGTCCTGCCCTGTGTTCTGGACGGACGGCCAGTATTTTGGTCCGTCAGCTATTGTGAATGCTCACCGTTTTATTTTTGATTCTCGTGATGATGCTGGTGATATGCGTCTTGAGATTCTCAACGATAAAGAGGGCGTGTGGCGTTGTCGTACGACGTTTAACTGTACTGATGCGTGTCCTCGCGGTATTCAGATTACGAAGGCTATTGCTGAGGTGAAGCAGGCTATTCTAGCTCGTTCTCTTTAAGACAATGGCGGCTCTGTTTTTTCGTATAGAGCTTGTAGAAAAGTGCCCTTTTCTTGATGATGTGGTGTTAGCTTCTGTAGAAGCTGACACCACATTTTTATGTCGTGATACAGAAAATGTGCGTTGGTGTTGTGTGAGTGGATAGCACAAAGCCCCTTGACCTATCACCGATAGGTTAAGGGGCTTTGCCTTATGGTTGTTCTTCTATTTGAAGAGAACCTTTAGGAAGTTTTAGCCACCGGTAGAGATGTCACCAGCGGAGCGGGGAGCTCCTGACGGCGTACGAGAACCTTCGCAAGTGCCATAAGTAATTGGCTGGTTGTTACCATCATCGCCGGTTGGATCAGGTAGCTTGTTACCGTTAAAGTAAATCTCGGTATCTTGGTTGTAACGAGTAGAGTTACCAAGGTAGGAGAACTTAATGGTGGGGTAGCATGAGCCATCAATACGAACCGGCTTGTATTGACGGTCATTAACCTTGCCGTTACGACGAGGAATGGTAACAGTGAGACCATAGGAATCAGTTCCGTTGGATGAGCTAACTTTAATTGTGCTACCTGGGGTAATGTTAGATGAGTTAGATGAAGAGCTGCTATCCCAAAGTAAGCTAGCGATACAGTTAACTTCACTGGTAGAAATTTCTTGGTTTGCCACAAGAGTAACAGTGAATTTACCGTTGTCGGTGTTGGAACGCTCTGGAGGAGTTACTGAGAGAGACCAACGACCGCTCTTAGAGTAGTTAAGGCCGGGAACACGAGCGCTTGTAGCGTCGAATACCCAGCTAACAGTATCGCCTTTTTTCATCATGCCGTTTGGTGTGATGACAGAGAGACCAATAACAGTTCGCTGCGCGTTAGCGTTGCCTGATCCAAAGAAAATGTCACAGATGCCACCATAAGGTTTATCTGTAGAAGACGCGTATGCGGGAACAACAGCAGAAGCAGCTACAACAGGAGCTGCCCATGCTGCACCCTTAGCCAGGGTACGGCGTGAAATTTGAGTCATAAGTATATTTCCTTCTCAAAAAGATGCTAAGTGAGGATAATCGGGATACGTCACCAGTTACGCCCTCTAACCTAGAGAATACGAATGTGCACTAGGGTGCATACTCTTTGAGACCTGCATGAGCAGGGCACTCAGCTATTTAGGGGACAGAACTGGTTTCCGACTAATAATATCAGCGAATCCCCAGAAATAAAGAGGTTCATTCTGGAAATATCCCCCGAATGGCCGATAAAAATATAACTTTTAAGAAGAATACTGCCCCCTAAAAACCCACAGCCTAGAGCGTTGGAAAGTGGGTTTTTGTAGAAAATTTTGATTTTGTGTTAAGTATGAGCACGTCAAGCGATAGAAAATCTGATGTTTAACACTGAAGGAAATTTGGGTTCAAGCACAAAAGCCACCCATGGCACTGCGTCTTGCAACGTACTATGAGTGGCTTTGTGATTTTAATATCATTTTGGGCAGGGGTGGGTTGAGAGGCCTAGTATCCTCTCGTTGTCTGCTTTCAATAACCTGTTATTAAGTTCTATTATCGAAGAAGTTTTAGACTCGACCGTCCTGATTTGGATCCCATTTTGAAGCACCGCGACGCTTGTCGGGAGAAGCACGGTCGATAGAGTCGTAGTCTACAACTAAGGTGTCTCCTTGATATCCGCGAACAATGACCTTGTCTGCGCGTCTGTTTCCAGGGAAGAGTCCTGTAAGGCCTGTGAAAATTTTGAAACCTACGCTCAGTGTTCCGCGCTTTGCGCCACGCTTATCAACAAACTCAGGAGTATCAAACGTAATGGTTTCTACGCCAGTCTTTGAATCGTATTGAACTGGTGAGACATTGGTACGTGGAAATTCAGTAGGAATTGCTGATCCTCCACCGTCTCCGGCAAGGTCTTCAATCTTAAAATCACGCTTTTTGGTGATGGTCTTATCGTCATCGTTCGGCACTGGAACGATAGTAACTTCCCAACGCATGGGTGGAATTGTTGACCCTACGGGGATGAGGAAATGGAAGTTTCCTTCTCTAATGGATGAATGTGAGCCTGCGTCTCTCTGGTCAATATAGAAAGGCCCGCATGAGCCGTCTAATTGGCATGTTGCAAGAATATTTGAACTTGCTGCGTATTGTGGCACTCCGGTTGAGCTACGCACGGTAGGCGCTGCCCAAGCGGGAGTGGTGGCGACGGCAAGGGGTGCAGCAATCGCTGCACCTTTTGCGAGGGTTCGTCGCGAAATGTGTTGAGTCATGGTGTATTCCTTAGAATGCTCTCATTAGCGGTGCGGAAATATAAAATAATCAATAATATATTGAAATAAATATGAAGTTATGGTGCCGTGTTATCTATTGTCACCACGCTTTGTTGAGTGGTTCATATACTGTCCCTTAAATATGAGTACCCTATTTGGTGGACAACGATAACACCCTCAACGCTAATGAATCCCTTCCGAATATTCAGCCTGTTTCGTGCTTATTACGCAAGACTTAAGGGATTTTTTAATAAAAAGCAGTCTCTTTTTAGGGGACAAACTTTCAATATAGAAAATAGTGATTGAAAATTAATATTAAGTTTCTGTGAGAATCCTCGGTGCGAGTAGTGAAAAAGCATTTAATGAATGTGTAACACGTGTAAAAAATATCCATTTTTACGAAAATAAATATAAAAAATAGACTAAAAATGTATCTTTAATTACATGCGTATATATTGATTTTTGACGTTGATACCGTTAACTGACGAATCCTGTAGCGATAACAAAGGGAAGCCTCACAAAACTCCCACCACAACACCAAAGCGCGCTACATTAGAAAAATGGCAGAAAAACCCGCACTAGCACTTCTCGACGAATCTGGCCCCGTCATCGGAACACGCATTAAACACCTCACCGAAGAACTGCGCCAATTCCGCAGAATCGTTCACCAAAACCCAGAACTCTCGTTCAAAGAACACCACACCACAGAGCGAATCATTGCCCGACTACAAATCGCCGGTATGAGTCCCCAGCGCTACAAAAACACCGGATGCTACGTAGACATTGGAGAAGGCGCCATCGCCGCCGCACTACGGGCAGATATTGATGCGTTACCTATCAACGAATACACCGGCTTAGACTACAGCTCCACTCGCCCCGGCATTATGCACGCCTGCGGTCACGATATTCACCAAACCGTCATGCTCGGAGTCGCGCTAACACTCTGGGAAATACATCAACAAAGCCCGCTCGCCCGCACTATTCGCATCATCTTCCAACCGGCTGAAGAACAACTCCCCGGTGGAGCCGTAGAAGTTATCGCTCAAAATGCGTTAGAAGGAGTCCCACGCGCCTTCGCTTTACACTGCGAACCAAAAGTGGATGTCGGAAAAATTGGAACCCGCATCGGTCCCATCACCTCAGCCTCAGATACCATCAAAATACGACTCACGGGACGAGGCGGGCACACATCGCGTCCACACCTCACAGAAGACCTCATCTATGCGATGAACCAAATCGCTATCAACGTCCCCGCAGTTCTCTCGCGACGAATCGACGTGCGCTCAGGCGTACTCCTCGCATGGGGGCAAATTCAAGCAGGTGTTGCACCCAACGCAATCCCCGCCGAAGGCTACCTTGCCGGAACGATGCGTTGCCTCGACGCCCAAGCCTGGTACCAAGCCGGAGAAATCCTCGACGAAGTGGTCGAACAAGTTGCAGCACCTTATGGGGTCACCGTTGAGCTAGAACATATCAAGGGAGTACCACCAGTTGTAAACACCGAAGACGAAACAACCATGGTCGAAAACGCGGCACGAGCAGAACTTGGCGAAGACTCCGTTGTTCTCGTCGAACAATCTATGGGCGGAGAAGACTTCGCATGGATGCTTCAAAAAGTTCCCGGAACTATGATACGACTAGGAACAAGAACCCCCGGCGGTATCACCTATGACTTGCATCGAGGAGACTACAACCCCGACGAAAGAGCTATCGGGTACGGGGTACAAGTCATGGCCTCCACGGCACTACGAGCCGTACGCTGGGAAATCGCAAAACGTTCTGCCGAACAATTCCGAACAAGCAACACCTACTAAATAACCACAGAAAATAAGTGTTACAGGAAGAAAAAATTGAACCAGAAAAGAGATAGTGGCTAGGCTAAACCCTGAACACTCACCAACGCGGACAGATAACAGTACCCCGCCCCACGGAGTGTGATACGACATAACCACGTGTGACCCATTACTATATAACGTATATACCGCACTCTCATCCTCAACAGAGCTAGGACGGCAGAACCTTTCTGGCACACCATGAGTGCACCCCCACTCAACACATCATGAAGGGACGACGATGACCAATCGTAAACGTTTTGCAGCAACAGGTTCAGTCCTGGGTATCTCAGCTATGCTCCTTGCAAGCTGTGGTGCAGCACCCGAAGCATCCTCCGGCGATGCACAAGCTAAAGACTCCAACTTCAAAGGCTGCATTGTCTCCGACTCCGGCGGTTTCGAAGACAAATCCTTCAACGAAAACTCCTACGCTGGACTCAAAGCAGCAGAAAAAGACTACGGCATTCAAACTGCACAAGCAGAATCAAACTCCGAGTCTGAATTTGGTCCTAACCTCACCAACATGGTCCAAGCAGGCTGCAACATCATCGTCACCGTTGGATTCTCACTAGCAGACGCAACTAAAGAATACGCAGAGCAGAACCCCGACATCAACTTCACCATCGTTGACTACGGCGACATCGACGTTAAAAACGTCCGCCCCATCGTCTACGACACAGCACAAGCAGCTTTCCAAGCCGGCTACCTTGCTGCAGCACAGAGCAAGAGCGGTAAAGTCGCAACCTACGGTGGTCTAGAAATCCCCACCGTTACCACCTTCATGGACGGCTTCGCACAAGGCGTTAAATACTACAACGAACAAAAGAACGCTAACGTTCAGGTGCTCGGCTGGGATCACGACTCCAAGAGCGGAACCTTCACCGGCGACTTCTCCGACCAGACCAAGGGCAAGACCAACACCCAAAACTTCCTTGACCAAGGGGCAGACATCATCCTGCCCGTAGCAGGACCAGTTGGTGCAGGTACCCTTGACGCCGTGACCGAATACAACTCAAGCCACCAAGACGCACCCGCATCTGTTATCTGGGTAGACTCCGACGGCTACGAAACCAACCCGAACTACCAAGACATCATCCTCACCTCTATCCAGAAGAAGATGAAAGAAGCTGTAGAATCCACCATCCACGACAGCCTCGAAGGCAAGTTCACCTCCGAAAAATACGTTGGAACCCTCGAAAATGACGGTGTTGGACTCGCTCCATTCCACAACTTCGAATCCAAAGTCTCTGACGAAACCAAGACTGAACTTGGCACCATCAAAGACAAAATCATTTCTGGCGAAATTACCGTTAACACCGACGGAAAACCACAGAAATAAAACCTTATAGGGCTCAGTGGCTGGCACTCAGAGGGACACCTCTTCGTGCCAGCCGCTCAGCGCTTAAAACTCCACCACATATTCACACGGATAACCCCGCTCAAACGCTGAGAGAACCAACCCCAACCCTCACCAGCAGAGTCTGAGCAATGACAAGAAAGCACATCGATGAAACTCGAACTGCGAAAAGTCACAAAAAAATTTGGTGATTTTACCGCAAATGACAGCATTGATTTAGTCGTAGAACCAGGTACTGTCCATTGCCTACTCGGCGAAAACGGTGCCGGAAAATCGACACTCATGAACGTCATCTACGGACTCTACGAACCCACCGACGGGCAAATCCTCATCGACGACAAACCCGTTGAATTCTCCGGCCCCTCAGACGCCATGGCGGCCGGCATCGGCATGGTACACCAGCACTTCATGCTTGTACCCGTCTTCACCGTCGCAGAAAATATTGCCCTCGGCTCAGAAGAAACGCGCGGAACCGTTCTCAACCTCGAAGCAACCCGCACCAAAATCCGTGAAATTTCCCAACGCTACGGGTTCGACGTCGACCCAGACGCCATCGTTGAAGACCTCCCCGTAGGTGTGCAACAGCGCGTAGAAATCATTAAAGCGCTCGTACGAGACGCCGAAATTCTCATCCTTGACGAACCCACCGCCGTGCTCACCCCCGCAGAAACTGACCAGCTGCTCGGCATCATGGATCAGCTACGCAAAGACGGTAAATCACTCTTATTCATCTCTCACAAACTACGAGAAGTACGCGAAGTATCAGACCACATCACCGTCATCCGACGAGGAAAAGTCGTCGGCACCGCTGACCCCAGCGCCACCACCGACGAACTCGCATCCCTCATGGTCGGAAAAGCCGTCAAACTCGTCGTCGACAAAGACACCCCACAACTAACTGACGCAAACTTCACTGTTGAAAACCTCAACCTCATCTCTGACCAAGGCGTACCACTTCTCAAAAACGTCAGTTTCAACGTTCGCGGAGGCGAAATCCTCGCCATCGCCGGTGTACAAGGAAACGGGCAGACTGAACTCGCTGAAACTATCATCGGGCTACACCCTAAAGCGCACGGTTCGATGAAGCTGGGGGAGACCGAACTCCTCGGCAAAAATACTCGACAAGTACTCGACGCAGGCGTTGGCTTCGTCCCAGAAGACCGAAATGTCGACGGGCTAGTAGGTTCCTTCTCTATCGCAGAAAACCTCATTCTCGACCTCTACAATCGTAAAGAATTCTCCCAATACGGCACACTGCGCAACAGCGAAATCGCTCAGAACGCAGAAAGAGCCATCAAAGAATTTGATATTCGTGTTGGATCACAACACGATGCAGCCTCAACGTTATCTGGCGGTAACCAACAAAAAATTGTGGTTGCACGAGAACTCACCCGAGACCTCAAACTCTTTGTCGCATCACAGCCAACTCGCGGTGTAGACGTTGGATCTATCGAATTTATCCACCAAAGAATCGTTGAAGAACGAGACAAAGGCGTACCCGTCATCATTATCTCTACAGAATTGGACGAAGTACACGCCTTAGCAGACCGTATTGCCGTCTTCTTCCACGGTGAACTTATGGGCATTGCACCACCTGAAACGCCACGTAACGTCTTGGGTATGATGATGGCTGGAACACCCTATGAAGAAGCTCTCAAAGCGGCAGGGGAAGTTTCTACTACAGATAAGAACACTCCCCAAACACAAACCCCCGAAACCGAAAATATCCCCTGGGCAGAAGGAGACCAAGCATGAGCGCCGAAGGTAAATCCACCGTCGCAGAAGCCACCGATACAGTGCTCACCGCCTCCGAAACAGTACCACCGGCACACACACAACCTTCCGAAAAAGAAAAACTTCCTGTACTGACTCGTATACTATCCGGCTCCGTCAGCTTGTCCTTTTTCGCACTACTTGCTGCACTCATCGTCGGTGGTATTCTTATCGCGGTCACTGACCCCGCAACACAAAAAGCCTCACGCTACTTCTTCGCCCGCCCCCTAGACACACTCAGCGCCGGCTGGGAAGCAGCAACCAATGCATACCTCGCATTATTTAGAGGCGCTATTTTCAACTATGAAGCGAGCACCTTCACAAAAGCGATTTACCCGCTGACCGAAACACTCACGGTAGCAACACCACTTATTTTTGCTGGTCTTGCCGTAGCAATCGCATTCCGTACCGGACTCTTTAACATCGGTGCACAAGGACAAATTATCCTTGGCGCAATTGTTGCCAGCTACGTTGCTATCAACTGGCACCTACCCAGCTACTTACTACTACCTTTTATCGTCCTTGGCGGTATCCTTGGTGGTAGCCTGTGGGGTGGTCTCGTCGGATTACTCAAAGCAAAAACTGGTGCGCATGAAGTCATCCTATCCATCATGCTCAACTACATTGCTGCGAACCTACTTCTCTTCCTCCTCAAAACACCACTATGGCAACGCGAAGGAAGCTCAAACCCCATTTCACCTGTATTAGCAGATGAAGCAATCTTCCCCAGAATCTTTGGACAAAGCTTCCGTCTTCACGCCGGATTTATCCTCGCGTTACTGGCTGTCCTCTTTGTCTCGTGGCTGATTAACCGTTCAACTATCGGATTCAAACTCCGTGCGGTAGGGGCAAACCCTCATGCTGCAAAAACTGCGGGCGTATCTGTTGCTAATGGATACATTATTGTGATGGCTATTGCTGGTGCGCTAGCAGGTCTTGCCGGTGTCGCCCAAGTATCTGGAACCGAAAAAGTCTTGAGCACCGGTATCGCTTCCTCCTATGGTTTTGACGCTATTACTGTGGCACTTCTTGGACGAGCAACACCCGTTGGAACCCTTCTGGCAGCTCTTCTCTATGGGGCACTTCGAGCAGGTGGTGTGACCATGCAAGTCAGTACCGGAACGTCTGTAGACCTTGTCGACGTGGTTCAGGCACTGATTGTGCTCTTCATTGCTGCACCACCACTGGTACGAGCCATCTTTAGGCTTCCAGACCCCGACAAGCCCAAAAAGAAGAAAAAAACTACTCAGTCCGCGGAGGCAAAATAATGAGCACGACAGCTGTTATCGACACCGCAACACCACAAGATACCGTGCTCGTACGTCACTGGAAAAACACGTGGATTTTCGGCACGCTAAGCGTCATATCGCTACTAGTTCTTGCCTTGAACGCTCCTGCCTCACACGTGGTACTTGGCCTGTCCACCAAAAATGACGTCATTCAACTTCCGGCGCTGAACCTATCAACGCCAACAACGGGTTGGGTTGTTACCGCCGTCCTCATTGCCGTCACCTTATGGTGTGCTAAGCTCACGTTCTCCGGTAAGAAAACACCGCTATACCTCTCAGCTATTTTTTGGTTCTCTTTTATCTTTGGCGTACTCATCTGGGCTATTGGCTCTGCACGTATGACCGAAATATCGTTGATTACCATCCTTACCGGTGCTGTTGCACTCTCAGTCCCCATGATTTTTGGTTCGATGGGAGGACTCCTTTGCGAACGCTCTGGAATTATCAACATTGCGATTGAAGGTCAACTTCTTTTTGGTGCATTCTCTGCCGTACTTGTTGGTTCTATGACAGGAAACCCGTGGATTGGTCTTATCGCAGCGATGGTCGGCGGTATGCTCGTATCCTTCCTACTAGCAACTTTCTCCATTAAATATCTTGTTGATCAGACCATCGTTGGTGTTGTGGTGAACGTCCTCGTCTCCGGACTTACCGGATTCTTATACTCCCGTGTACTCCAACAAGACGCAGCACACCTCAACTCGGCTCCTCGTCTACCTAGCTTTGAAATTCCGGTTCTTTCACAAATCCCTGTGATTGGTCCAGTATTATTCAACCAGTCCGTTATCGTGTACTTGATGTACATTGTGGTTGGTACGATTTGGTTCTCTCTGAACAAAACACGTTGGGGGCTTCGTACCCGCGCGGTTGGCGAACATCCCCAAGCTGCAGATACCCTTGGCGTCAACGTGAACCGTCTACGCTTTAGCAACGTTATGATTGCTGGCGCTGTTGCTGGTATGGGTGGAGCATTCTTCACCCTTGTTGCCGTCAGCTCCTTCAACGCAGATATGACAGCAGGACAAGGCTACATTGCGTTGGCTGCTCTCATCTTTGGACGGTGGAAACCACTTGGTGCACTCAGCGCATCACTCCTTTTCGGTTTCTCCCTACAGATGCAGTTCATCCTTTCTGGACTCGGAACGGATATCCCTACTGAACTATTGGCTATGCTCCCTTACGTCGTAACGATTCTTGCAGTGGCTGGTCTGGTCGGTCGTTCGCGTGGACCTGCAGCAGCCGGTAAAGCGTACACCAAGGGATAACCGCCCTCGGTCTTATGAGAAAATACTAATGATGAGGTTTCGATAGTGCACACTGTCGGAACCTCATTGTGCCCTCTGGCACCATATGCACATCTTCACCCCTGCAAGGACCCCAAGCATGAGCCAACGTGAAACCCTAGAACACCCCATCAACTGGGAAGAACTCACAGAGCATGCCACCTGCGCGATGAAAAAATCCTACTCACCGTACTCACACTACGCAGTAGGAGCAGCTGCTCTCACCGACGACGGCAGAATCATCACCGGTTGCAACGTCGAAAATGCGTCCTTTGGGCTTACCTTATGTGCTGAATGTTCCCTCATCTCAGAGCTTTTTAGAACAGGTGGAGGGAAAATCCTTGCCTTTACGTGTGTGGATAAAAATGGTGAAGCACTCATGCCTTGTGGACGGTGCAGACAACTACTCTACGAACACAGCACTAAAGATATGCTCATCAAAACAGTGAGTGGAATACTTTCTATCGAACAGATGCTTCCCGACGCTTTTGGTCCTGAACGGCTCTAAAAATATTCACACTTGACCTCACCTAACACCTTTGATGGAGGAAAACACATGTCCTACGAACCATTCGACGCTGTAGACGTCATCCGCACTAAACGAGATCGCGAAGAACTCACGAAAGAACAAATCGACTGGGTTATTGATGCATATACGCGTGGAGTCGTCGCTGACGAACAAATGAGTGCACTTGCTATGGCGATTTTCTTGAACGGAATGAGCGCTACTGAAATTCAACAGTGGACCCAAGCCATGATTAACTCGGGTGAACGACTCGATTTCTCCTCTATTGTTGGTGCCGGTAAGAAAATTGCAACCAGCGACAAACATTCTACCGGTGGTGTAGGAGATAAAATCACGCTGCCACTAGCACCATTGGTAGCAGTATACAACGTTGCTGTTCCGCAGCTATCTGGTCGAGGACTAGGGCATACCGGTGGAACACTCGATAAATTAGAGTCCATCCCCGGTTGGCAAGCATATTTGAGCAACGAACGAACTCTCGAAATACTCTCGGACGAAGGCGCTGTTATTTGTGCTGCCGGAAGTGGACTAGCCCCAGCAGATAAAAAACTTTATGCGCTACGTGATGTCACCTCCACGGTAGAGGCAATACCGCTGATCGCAAGTTCTATCATGTCTAAAAAAATTGCTGAAGGAACAGATTCTCTGGTACTTGACGTTAAAGTTGGCTCCGGTGCTTTTATGAAAGACCTCGACTACGCACAAGAACTAGCACGTACTATGGTGCGTTTAGGAACAGACGCCGGAGTCAAAACAACAGCCTTGCTCACCAACATGGACACGCCCTTGGGGCTGACCGTTGGCAACGCGTGTGAAGTGGAAGAATCTGTAGAAGTACTTGCCGGTGGGGGACCGTCCGATGTCGTTGAACTAACGGTGGCGCTTGCCCGTGAAATGCTCCTTTCATGCGGTATCGATGAAGATCCTGCTGAAGCTCTTGCCGATGGCCGAGCTATGGATAAATGGCGCGCCATGATCAGTGCACAAGGTGGCGACCCCGATGCTGCATTACCTCAAGCTCGTGAAACTCACACTGTTTATGCAACAGACAGCGGTGTGCTAACTCGTCTCGATGCGTTGAGCGTGGGTGTTGCTTCTTGGCGTTTGGGCGCTGGACGAGCTCGTAAAGAGGACCAAGTACAAGCCGGTGCTGGAATCCGTCTCCACGCTAAACCAGGAGACACTGTGCGTGCTGGCGAACCCCTCATAACATTGATGACCGACACTCCCGAACGCTTTGAACGAGCGCTAGAATCCTTAGAAGATGCTTATACTATCGGCAAAGAATATGAGCCTCAACCGCTGATTCTAGGTAAAGTGAGTACTGAACAGCAGTAAACTACCCGTAAGAACACTCATAGTTCGCACCGAAGAAAGAGAACATCATGGGACTTTTTAGCCGTCGCAAAGACAAGAAAGCTGCTGAATCGGCAGCGACAACAACACCGGAAGCACAACCTGTTGCGCAACCTGCAGAACCAGCAACGCCGGTGCAGGAACAGGTACCAACCCCTCCCGTAGAAGAAAGCACCTCTACTCTTATAACCTCTGAAGAGCTCAATGAACAGAGTGCTCTTCACTCGCTGATTTGTATGATGCAATCTAAAGGTGATGGTCAGCTGACCCTTGACCTGAAGCAAGCAGGCAACGACATGTTGTTGAGCTTTGAAGAGAACGGTAAAAAAGTAGAAGAAACCATTGTTGTTCCTGGAAACCCTTGGTTCGAAAACGTTGCGGCACTCTACACCGAAGAAGAAAAAAGCCCGCGCGGTGCATGGACTCGTGCACTCATCATTCTCTTAGGGACTAATGCTCAGGTCTCTTACCTCAACTCAAAGAATGAGACCTCTTGCAACCTGCATTATCAAGTGGAGGAAAAGGCGAACGAGCCAGCAGAGAAAACGTCTGCTACAGAAGCTACAGAAGTAGCTGGAGCAGACGTATCATCTGAAAATCAGCAGAACGGCATTGCCGATGACTCTCCTCTTGCACGCGTTTCAGAACGTTTTGAAGCAGCACAGTCAACAGAAAAAACTGCTGTCGCGCATAACGTCAACGCAGAAGAAGCTACACAAGAGAATAGTTCTGCAACATCAGTAACCGATGCTCACGACTCTGTCGAAGAAACATCATCTGTTGCTAAAAATATCGAGACTGAAACTTCACCAGCTGAGGAAAACACCGCAGCGGGTACCGTGGCTGAGCCAGCAGACGATGCCACTCACAACCCTGCTCGTGATGTTGTAGAAGAATCTGAAGAAACCTCAGAGGCAGCTACAGCTGAAACTGGTGCAGAAACTGGTGAAGATGTCCCTCAGGGCGTTAAAGAAAATACTGCATCAGTGGTTGCTCCGCAGGCTCAAAGCACTGAACAAACAGCTCCAGAAGCTGAACGGGTTGAACCTCATGCGCGTTTGGCTGTTGCCCGCCCATCAAATACTGCGAGTGTAGAAACAGCAGCTGATACCACCACAGAAGCTACTGAAAATTCTGCAGGGGACGCTAAAACTCCAACCACAAATACCGAAGCCAGCGAGAACACTCCTCCTGTCCCATCTGAAGACGCAGAATCAGCAACCCACCACTCAGATGCAGAGACCTTCACTTCCGCACATGATATTTCGCTGGTCAGCGCGTCACTGCCAGAACACGTCGATGACGAGTGGGAAGAAGAGGAACCAGATACTCTTATTGGTTCCTCAGCTACCAACTCTCGTGGAACAGACCTCCCTGAGGCCGCTCAAGGCGTAGACGTAGCACCCTCCTACAACAACCCCACAGAAGAGGTGCAACCGCCTTCTACCACCGAACTAGCAGAAGGAAATCTCGTCCTCACCGAAGCACAGGTTGTTGCTCGACTACTTAAAGCACAAGAACAACTCTTCGGAGAAAACGGGACAGCACGGGACGTCTCCACCGTACTTATTCGCGTACGAGCCCTCGGCTCCTACTACGACGCACTAACACACGTACGACGTAACGGCTTCTGGGATCAACAACGAACCTTCGACCTCATCCCTGAAGATGTTCTTGCTATTTTGCAACTCAAAGCAGATTCCTATAAAGAAGGCGCGGGCTCCCCACTAGCGATGAGCCTACGTTTCACCCCTGGAATCCCTCCGGTAGCGTCCTTTAGCTACAACGATGAAGGCGCCTTCGCTAAATACCAGGACACTCTACCTGCACAGCAATATGTTGAAGAGCTCAGACTCTTCCCCCGTACGGGAGCAAACATTCCTGAACATATGAATCGGGCGCTTGCTTCATGGACTCTCTAAACCTTTAGAGCATAGAACGCTGTCGAGAAACTCCACTAGTGGGGCTACTCGGCAGCGTTTTCGTATCGACGTAAATACTCGTATCAGGAAAGAACATCACCTATGACACAGCACGATGAGCAATGGATTCAAAAACTACCAAAAGTATGTCTACACGATCATCTCGATGGTGGTCTGCAACCACAAACAATGATTGATATTGCACAAGACATTGGGTATGAACTACCCAGCACAGAACGTGAAACTCTCCAACAATGGTTCTTTGACGCCGCAAATTCTGGCTCTCTTGACCGCTACCTTGAAACCTTTACTCACACTTTAGCTCTCATGCAACGAGCAGAAGATTTGCAACGTATTGCTCAAGAACATGTTCTTGCGTGCGCGGCAGACGGTGTGATTTATGCAGAGGTCCGATGGGCACCAGAACAGCACCAGCGTGCAGGTCTTAGCCTTGACGAAGCAGTCCGTGCTGTTGCTACAGGACTCAACGACGGTATGGAAATGGTAGCTCAAGCAGGCGGAAGAGTTCTTGTTAACCAGATACTTTGCGCCATGAGAGACCGCAATAATTCACGGCAGATAGCAGAACTTGCTGTTAAATATCGCACCTTAGGTGTGGTAGGTTTTGACCTTGCCGGTGCAGAAGAAAACCACCCTGTAGAGCAACACCGTGAAGCTCTAGATTATCTTGCAGAGAATTTTATGCCGGTCACGATTCATGCCGGTGAAGCTGAGGGGCTACGCTCGATTCGCTCTGCATTATTGGTGGGACGTGCCCTACGCATCGGTCATGGCGTACGTATTACCGAAGACTTTTCGTATACAACGGTCGGGGAGATTGACCCCGAGGGGAAGATGATGCCCCAATCACCCAAAGATCAGAAAATTCTTCAGCTTGGTGCGCTCGCTAGCTGGGTTAAAGATCGTCGTATCACGTTGGAAGTGTGTCCTTGTTCTAATATTCAAACGCGTGCCGCTTATGCTGTTGAACATGGTGTGGTTGATTCTGCTCGTATCGCTGAGAATCTTTCGGAACACCCCGTCAATGCTTTGCGTGAGGCTGGTTTTGCTGTGACCATTAGCCCCGATAATCGTTTGATGAGCGGTAGTAGTGTTACTGCTGAATTTGTGCATTTGGCGAATATTTTTGGGTATCAGGTGCAAGATTTCTTTGAACTAACAACTAATGCTATCGAAGGTGCTTTTATTTCGATGGAGGAGAAACAGCATCTAATGCGTGCTGTTCAGGGTGCGTATATGAGTGTTTTTGAAGAGCAGAATCGTGTCGCTCAGGAGCAGGAGTAGTCATGGCAGAGCAACGTATTATTCCGCAGGGTGCGCCGGAAGCGTTTGAGCGTTTGATTGAGTTGATGGATACTTTGCGTTCTGAGGGTGGCTGCCCTTGGGATGGGAAGCAGACACATCACTCGTTGGTTCGGTATTTGATTGAAGAATCATATGAGGTAATTGAGGCTATTGAGTCTCAAGAGCAAGTGAACTATGAGCTTTTGAAAGAAGAGCTGGGCGATGTGCTTTTGCAGGTTCTTTTTCATGCTCGTATTGCTGGTGAGCGTAGCGTAGAAGAGGGCGGTTTTAGTATCGCCGATGTTGTTGAGGGGCTGAACCAGAAACTTGAGCGTCGGCATCCTCACGTTTTTGGTGATTCTTCTGCTCACTTGCTGAGTGATCAAGAGGTAACTGCTCAGTGGGATGAGCTGAAGAAGCAGGAGAAGCCGGAACGTTTATCTGTTTTTGATGGTATTCCTCCTCATCTTCCGGCGTTAGCTTTAGCAGATAAGGTGATTTCTAAGGCTGATAAGGGACAGGTGTCGCTTGATGTCGCTGGTGTTGCCGCTGATGGAGGTGAAGAATCGGCTTGTGCTGTGGAGTTGTTTGAGATGGTTCAGCGTGCTCGTGCTCAAGGGATTGATGCTGAAGGTGCGTTACGTCGTTTAATGTATGCGCTGATTCAGTCGTCTGAGAAGTAATGTGCTGTGCGGTGTTATCTGCCGCTGATGTTGTTATTCGTGGGAATGTCTTTGGGTGGATAGGGGAGTAGCGTAGGAAAATATCTCAAAGATATTGGTGGGAATTATTGAATCCCTGTGTGCTTATGTGGGTTTCTTTGGTAAAATCGTAGCTGAACGTACGCTCACGTAAGTGCGCACTAGTGAAACTTGCCTGAGCTTACTCATAGCCAACCAATCTAAGCTTCAAGGAGCATATTCATGGCTTTAATTACAGCAGTTCACGCACGTCAGATTCTCGATTCTCGTGGAAACCCTACCGTTGAGGTAGAGGTTCTTCTCGAAGACGGCGCATTCGGTCGCGCAGCAGTTCCCTCCGGTGCATCTACCGGTGAATGGGAAGCAGTAGAACGTCGTGACGACGACAAATCCGTCTACCTTGGCAAGTCTGTTCTTGGTGCTGTCGGTGCAGTCATCGACGAAATCGCTGAAGAAATCATCGGCATCGATGCAACTGACCAGCGTGCACTTGACGCTGCAATGATTAAGCTTGACGGCACAAAGAACAAAGGTAAGCTCGGCGCAAACGCTATTCTTGGCGTATCTTTGGCCGCTGCAAAGGCTGCTGCAGAATCTGCAGACCTTCCGCTGTTCAAGTACCTAGGCGGACCTAACGCACACGTTCTTCCTGTTCCTATGATGAACATCCTTAACGGTGGTTCTCACGCAGATTCCAACGTTGATATTCAGGAGTTCATGATTGCTCCTATCGGTTTCGATACCTACTCTGCAGCATTGCAGGCAGGCGTTGAGGTATACCATGCACTCAAGTCTGTTCTCAAAGACCGCGGTCTTGCAACCGGTTTGGGTGACGAAGGCGGATTCGCTCCTAACCTAGAGTCAAACGCTGCTGCTCTTGACCTCATCATCGAAGCAATCGAAAAAGCTGGCTACAAGCCCGGCGAAGAAATTGCTTTGGCACTAGACGTTGCCTCCTCTGAGTTCTACAACGACGGCGCATACGAGTTTGAAGGTCAGAAGAAGACCGCTGCAGAAATGTCCGCATACTATGCAGACCTCGTCGCTAAATACCCACTCGTCTCCATTGAGGATCCTCTCGATGAAAACGACTGGGAAGGCTACAAGAACCTCACCCAAGAAATCGGCGACAAAGTACAGATTGTGGGCGACGACCTCTTCGTCACCAACCCAGAGCGCCTAGCTCAGGGTATCGAATCTGGTGCTGCAAATGCGCTGTTGGTGAAAGTCAACCAGATTGGTTCTTTGACTGAAACTCTTGACGCTATGGAAATGGCACAGCGTCACGAATACCGTTGCATGGTTTCCCACCGCTCCGGTGAGACCGAAGACGTCACCATCGCAGACCTCGCTGTTGCAACCAACGCGGGCCAGATTAAGACCGGTGCGCCTGCACGTTCTGAGCGCGTTGCAAAATACAACCAGCTTCTACGCATTGAAGAAGAACTGGGCGACGCAGCTGTTTACGCTGGGGCATCTTCATTCCCCCGTTTCAAAGCATAGAGTTTTCTGTTTCCGCGAGGGAGCTAAAAACTCATAGATAGTATCTCCACCAAGAGAGTCTCTGATATGGAGCTTTCTTGGTGGAGATACGTCGTTTTAAAGAGTGTCCGCGTAAGAGACAAACTTTAAAACAGCTGAGAAGACACCACGAAAATTAGAATCTAACGGGTACGTTTCAAAAACCTAGAAGTGATTTACTTTTTGGGTGGGTAGAATAGATAATGCGCAGTATCTTCTTTCTCTGTGCTAGAAGATATACAAAAAGCTATCGAGCGAGTGAAAAACGTAGTCAGGGGTAAAATGTCACGAGATAATAAGCAACGTCGTCGCTCATGGGCAAACTTTTTTGGAACAGAAAAATATCAAAGCTCTCAGGACGCTAACGCTAAAGAAGATTCTGATGCTCCTGTTGCTGCACATGCCTTTTCGGGCAGAATGGTCGCACCTCTGGTCATTTTTGCTGTTATTCTCATCTCTTCTTATGCGCCGGTTTCAACATATATTCGCCAACAGGCAGAAATACACCAAGTTGAATCGCACATTGATGCCTTGCAACAAAATCACGATAGTTTACAAACTCAGCTGAGCTGGTGGCAAGATGAAAACTACGTCAAACAGCAAGCAAAGAGCCGTCTATACTACATGTCTGAAGGCGAAACACCCTATCTTGTGGTGGGAGTAGACCCAGCAGCGCATCGTGCAGACGATACATCAGCAGCAGCACAAAGTGCCCCTAAAGAATCTTGGACAAAAGGGTTATGGAGTTCTTTCGAACAATCAGCTTTTGCACACGATGCAACCCACCAAAAACCATCCGATAACACCTCGGAACCGGCAAATACAACACCTACCGATGAGATAGCCCCTGCTGATACTTCTCGTCCCGTAGTTGATCCGAGCGCCCCAACCACCCCGCCAGCTAGCTCTACTCCAGCACCCTAAAAATAGACTTTATTCACTAACTAAAACCAATATCACGAGGAACTTCATGATGACGAACACTACCAACCCACAAGGTTTCGGCGTGAGCGCAGAAACCCTAGAACCCACCGAACTAGATATCCACGTGTTATCTGAACAACTGGGACGAAAAGTACGTGATGTCGCAGAGATTCCCGCCCGCTGCCGTTGTGGCAACCCTCTCGTCGCTGCGACCGCACCGCGACTATCGAACGGTTCACCTTTCCCAACCGTCTTCTACCTAGCCCATCCTGCTATTACTGCAGCTGCCAGCCGTTTAGAAGCTGAAGGAAAAATGTACGAGATGACTGATCGTCTTGCTGAGGATACTGACTTGGCTCAGCAATATCAGCAAGCCCACGAAAACTATCTCAGTGAACGTGAACGTATCCGCCTCAAGACTCATACCGAAGAGGTCCCTGAAATTGACGGTATTTCTGCTGGCGGTATGCCCGTACGCGTAAAATGCCTCCACGCGGTACTTGGGCACACCCTCTCTGTCGGTCGTGGAATCAACCCTATGGGCGATGAAACACTTGATCTGATTGCACCATGGTGGACTCCTGAACAATGCGCGTGTGACCCACAATGGCGCCATAGCTTTGTGGCAACCAACGAAGAAACCACTCAATAGGAGAAAGAAGACCCTACCGTGCGTATTGGTGCTATTGATTGCGGAACAAACTCCCTACGACTACTCATTGCAGATGTTGAGACGCAGAACGGTGTGAGTACCCTTCACGATGTCGTACGTCTTATGCGAATTGTACGCCTCGGAGAAGGCGTTGACGCTACGGGCAAGTTCTCAGAAGAAGCCCTTGAAAGAACCTTTAACGTTGCCCGCGAATATGCACAAATTATTGCTGAGCACGGTGTTCAGTCTCTTCGCTTTGGCGCAACAAGTGCGACGAGAGACGCCACCAATAAAGATATTTTTATTCAGGGAATACAAGATATTTTAGGTGTGAGCCCAGAAGTTATTACTGGTGATGAAGAAGCCAAACTTTCTTTCTACGGTGCGCTTTCCTCTCTTGACCCCTATGAGGGGAAAACCCTTGTAATTGACTTGGGTGGAGGCTCAACAGAATTTGTTCTAGGCGATAATCAGTCACTGTTTGCTGCTCGTTCTGTCAACATTGGTTGTGTGCGTCTTACCGAGCGTCATCAGGTCAGTGCCCCTATGACTGAGGAACAGAAACAACGCATTATTGCTGACGTTGATGAAGCTCTTGAGGAAGCTCTTGCACATGTTCAACTGTCACAAGCACAACGAGTAGTTGGTGTGGCTGGTACCGTTACCACCATTGTTGCAGAACATTACGGTCTTGAAAGCTACGATCCTCGAAGAATCAACGGTGCAGAACTTAGCATCCAAGATATTGAGCAGGCATGCCATTCTCTGGCTCAAATGACCGCTGAAGAACGTGCCGGACGTGGGTTTATGCACCCCGGTCGTGTCGATGTGATTGGCACTGGAGCTGTGATTTGGGCGCATATTATTCGACGTTTAGAACAGCTCACAGGTGGGGCCGTCTATAGCGCTACTGCTAGTGAACACGATATTCTTGATGGGTTGGTACTCTCGCAGCGATAACACGTTCAGGTATTCAACACCGTTTGATCGTGATGTTTGTTGTTTTTCTTGAGATAACATTCTTTGGGGAGAGCCTATGCCTAACCACATAACGCCTGATTCTTGTTCTTCGATGCCTTCATCCTCGCACCGAATGAGAAAATATGCCTGTTTCACGGCAACACTATTACTGAGTATTTTTGCGCTCTCTTCGGCATCGGTGGCGCAACCTGTGGCTGCACCGACTCCTACACCAAAGTCATCAGCTTCACCTGCACCGCAACCACCGAGCGCCCCTCAAGTACCAAGCGTACCGTCAGAACCTCCAAGGGTGCTTCCCTCGATACCGACTATTGAGGTACCTGAAGGTGATGCTGTTCGCGCACGAGAATACTGGCTTAAAGATTATGGTTTTAGTTCCGTCTGGAAAGAAGCTACCGGACGCGGTATCACCGTTGCGGTGATTGATACTGGCGTAGACCAAAGCCACCAAGACCTTAGAGACAACGTTTTACCCGGTACAGACGTTTCCGGTGTTGGTTCTGCTCGAGGGTGGAAAGGTCTTGGAGTTGAGCCTGAACACGGAACAATGGTGGCCTCATTAATTGCGGGGCATGGGCACCGCGACCCCCAAACACCGTCCTTCTCAGGGGTCGGCGGTAAGCGTCCAGCTGGCATGATTGGAGTGGCGCCAGAAGCTAAAATTCTTCCAATATCTTTAGAAATTGGTACTGTCTCTGAAGGCGCTAAAAGTATTGATGAACAACTTCCTGAAGCCGTACGATACGCGGTAGATCACGGAGCCGATATTATTAATCTTTCTGTCGGCTCAGATAGCACAAACTGGCCAGAACAATGGGATAGCGCCTTCGCCTATGCCGAGGAAAAAGGTGTCATCATCGTAGCCTCTGCCGGTAACCGTGGTTCTGGTATTACGCAGGTAGGCGCTCCTGCAACGATGCCGGGGGTGCTGACCGTTGGGGGAGTGAACCAAAATAAACAAGATTCTTGGTCTTCATCTTCTCAGGGCATTTCGATTGCTGTTGTCGCCCCCAGCGAAAACCTTATGGGAGCTACTCCCGATAACAAATATGCGGTGTGGTCAGGCACTTCTGGGGCAGCACCTATTGTCTCGGGTTTGGCAGCTCTCATTAAAGAAAAATACCCAAACCTTACTGCTTCACAGATTATCCAGCGTATTATTTCTTCAGCTGATGATGTTGGAGAAACGGGGCGAGATGCCTTGTACGGGTATGGCATTATTAATCCAGCAAAAGCTCTGAGCTCTAAAACCTCTGATGACGTTCAAGAGAACCCTTTAGGGTCTATGAGCCAATGGATACAGGTCCATCGTAAAAGCCAGAGCCAGCCTGCTCCTAGCGCGAGTGTTCCGATACACCATGCTGATGAGAATGTTCCAGTGGCATCGGCACCGACACCTCGTCGTCCAGTTGAAGATTCTGGGATTCTGCCATTTATTGTGTTGGGCGGATTTTTTCTCTGGGTATTTATTATTACGAGATTTTCTATTCGTTCGCTAAGTCAGCTAGTCAGAACCCATCAGAAGAGGCGTAGACCACAAGGTCGATAAAATCAAGAATCAAGAAAAGCTAAATCCTTGAAGAAAAAAATGCCCTGTAGAGTAGGAAAACTTCGGCTTAAGTGGCAAGATAGCATATTGAGCAATTGTCCTCTCACCGCGCTGTTTTGCGCTCTAAAGGATGTTGTACTTTTAATAGTTAAACATGCGGTGCAGACACAGATACGAGTGCATAGACAGCTCCCGTATCTCAACCTAAGGAAGTAGCAAAATAAATATGGCATTCACCAAACTAGCTCAGGATCGTCCTCGAGTTCTCATCGTCGGCGGTGGCTACGTAGGATTCACCGTCGCCAAAAAAATTCAGAAGACCATTAAAGAAACTGGCGGTATCGTTACCGTTGTAGACCCTAACCCTTATATGACTTACCAGCCCTTCTTGCCAGAAGTTGCTGCAGGTTCTATGGAAGGTCGCAACGCTACCGTTCCTCTACGCCAGCACCTCAAGAACTGCGAAGTTGTTGGTGGCCGAGTCACCGCAATTAACCATGCAACTCGCACCGCAACAATCGAACCCATCGACGTTGGAGAATCTTTCGAGGTAACGTACGACGAAATCGTCATCGGTGCAGGTGCTGTTACTCGTGCATTCCCCATTCCTGGTCTTGCAGAAATTGCTATCGGTATGAAGACCGTAGAAGAAGCAGTTTCTGTCCGTAACTGGGTTCTTGAGCGTATCGAAGTTGCTTCCATGCTTGATGATGCAGATGAACGCCGTCGCGCCCTCACCTTCGTCATTGTTGGTGGCGGTTTCGCTGGTGTCGAGACCATCTCCGAACTTGAAGATATGGCTCGTGTAGCGGTAGAACGTAATGGTCGCCTTCGCGTATCTGACCTTCGCTTCGTTCTCGTTGAAGCTGCACCTCGTATCATGCCTGAGGTTCCTGCAGACCGTGCGGAGAAGGTTGTTGAAGAACTCCGTGGACGCGGTATTGAGGTTCTTCTCAACACCTCCTTGGCAGACGCTACTGACGGTCACCTCGCGTTGATTAACATGGGAGATAAGTCTCCTGCCGGTGAACTTGATACCGACACCCTCATTTGGACTGCTGGTGTTGCAGCATCCCCAATGCTCAAGAACACTGACCTTCCTTTGGATGAGCGTGGACGTGTACGTGTCGGCGCAGACCTACGTGTTACCGGCGACGACGGTGTGATTGAAGGTGCATGGGCAGCTGGCGATAACGCTGCTGTTCCTGACCTTTCTGGTGGCGGAGTCGGCGGTTTCTGCGTTCCTAACGCACAGCACGCTTCCCGTCAGGCTGTTAAGCTTGCACAGAACCTATTGGCTTCTCGTCGCGGTGAAGCACTCACCGACTACTACCATGAGACCATCGGCGTTGTTGCTGGACTCGGCTTGTGGAAGGGTGTTGCGAACTTCAAGGGTAAGACCATTGGTGGACCTCTTGCATGGTTGATGCACCGTGGATACCACGGTATGGCGATTCCTACCGCTGAGCGTACTGTACGTGTTATGAGCATTTGGGCGTTGAACCAAATCTTCGGTCGTGACACTTCTTCTATCCGCCATCAGCGTTCTCCACGTCGCGCATTCCAAAGTGCAACCGGAACTGCTCCTGAAAAGAGCAAGGCACGCCTGTAATAAAAAGTGCGTTCAACGCAATTTTATGGCTATAATAATGTCCTGTGCCTAGAGTTATCTAGGTGCAGGACAACACTATTCGTTCTATACGGTATAGTGGTAAGGTAGTTGTTTTCTAAAATCTAGCTGCCGATATTGCTCCTATAGCCCAATTGGCAGAGGCAGAGGACTTAAAATCCTTGTGTTCTGGGTTCGAGTCCCAGTAGGAGCACAGACAAAAGGTGACCCCATCAGTACATACTGATGGGGTCACTTTTTTATGCACGATAAGAATTCTGAGCTCCTATGCCACGATACTCAGCCTCTCTAAAAACTGTTAGAACCCTAGGAAATACTGTGCTTTTCACCAAAAGTCCCCACGAATATCACGGTTCTCCGATAGTCTGGTAGAGACAGAATTATAGAACTAAAGGAGATTGTTCTCGTGGCAGGCAACCCCCTCATCAATTCCATGCTAGATTCTCAAAAGAAGGATTCTCGCTTTGGACAATTCGGCGCTGGTGGCGCATATTCCAACGGTCAGAGCTCTTCCGCACCGTACGGATATACACCTACCTCACCTCGTGAGGAGACTCCTACCGCCGCTGACCTCAACGCAATGTACCAGTCCCCCAGTGCAACAAGCGCTCAAACGGGGCAGATGACCATGAACGACGTCATCGTCAAAGTTGCTATCAACTTTGTTATCCTACTGGTTGGCGCAGCCGCATCGGTGATGTTCCCCATACTCGTTGTAGCCGGTTTAGTCGGTTCCATTGTTCTAGGACTTGTTAACGGTTTCAAAAAAGAAGTTTCTCCCGTACTTGTGATGGCATACGCCCTAGCACAGGGTATGCTTCTTGGCGGTTTCTCCGCCATGGCAGAAACACGCTACCCCGGTATCGTTGGGCAGGCTGTTCTAGCAACCTTCATCGTCTTTGGTACGGTTTTGGTTCTCTTCCGCAACGGTAAATTGCGTGAATCACCTAAGATGACGAAATTCTTCACCATCGCAGCTATCTCATACGCAATTTTCTGTCTCGTCAACCTTGGCATGACCCTCTTCGGCGGAACAAACGTTCGCAGCATCGAAGTCATGGGCATTCCTCTCGGTCTCATTATTGGGCTCTTTGCTGTTGCTCTGTGCGTATACTCCCTCATTCTTGACTTCACCCACGTCAGCGAAGCTGTGCGATACGGTGCACCAGAACGTGAATCATGGCGCATGGCATTCGCCCTGACCTCATCTCTGGTATGGCTCTACATCGAGATTCTTCGTATCCTCATGTACGTTCGTGAAATGATGGAACGCTAAACGCCAATAAAGCATTAAACGTCAGGGCACACGATACCTATCGTGTGCCCTGACGTTTATATACAACCTTTTCTTACGTTTGTTTCGCCCCGAAAATAACGACTTGTCTAAAGATGTGAAAGAATAGTATGCATGAGCGAAACTACCCCCTCACCAGTACCGAAAAACCATGTTGAACAAAGTTCTTGGTACCACGGCGACGAACGATACATTCCATTTGCCCTACGCACTGCTGCCGCTTGGTCGTGGAGACTCATCATCGTCCTCTTCGCATTAGCTTGCCTCCATTGGGTTGCCGCAAAAATTAGTATCATTATTATTTCTATCGCCGTGGCAGTACTGCTCGCTGCGCTCATATCACCAGCGGTATTTTTCCTGCGCAAATACGGTCTTAGACGAGGATACGCAACAGCTATCGTCGAGTTAGGATTCATCGCGCTTGTTGTTGGACTACTCACCCTTGTCGGACAACAAATTACCTCTGGATTCTCTTCACTATCAGATGAGATTGTGCAGGGGTATCATACTGTTCTCGGGATGATTGATCAATCTCCTCTTACCCTAGACCTGAAAGAAATAGACTCACACTTTTCGGAGTTTACACAATTCGTCAAAAATAACTCTGACTCCATCCTCTCGGGAGTTGCCTCACTCGGTTCTACCGCTGCCGATATCGGAACTGGCACAGCCCTTGTCCTTTTCACCCTGATTTTCTTCCTTCTTGAAGGTGAAAGAATCTGGATTTTCTTGGTAGGGCTTTTCCCTGTAACCGCACGTGAAGCAGTAAACGGCGCCGGACGTCGTGGCTGGCGTTCTCTCGTAAGCTACGTCCACGTCCAAGTCTTTGTTGCCTTCGTGGACGCTCTTGGTATCGGTTTAGCAGCGTTCTTCCTCGGAGTCCCGCTAGCTATTCCACTGGGCGTACTCGTATTCCTTGGCTCTTTTATCCCTATTGTGGGTGCTCTCGTAACCGGCGCAATTGCAGTGCTTCTAGCGCTTGTTGCTAATGGATGGTTTAACGCTCTGATTATGTTGCTGATGGTTCTGCTCGTACAACAGATTGAATCACATATCCTTCAACCCCTAGTAATGGGCAAAGCCGTCTCCTTACATCCTCTCGCCGTCATTTTTGCGGTAGCTAGCGGAACTATCCTTTATGGGCCACTTGGTGCGTTGTTCTCTGTGCCTGTTCTTGCCGTGATGAATACCATCGTGCGTTATCTGGCCCGACGCGAGTGGGAAAAAGACCCAGAAATTCGTACTAAAGAGTTTCTCTACGACCATGAAATTGCTCGTAAAAAACGTAAAGCTGTGGCTGATAAAGTCAAAGAACGTCTTGAACGGCTTAAAGAACACGAACAAGAAGAATCAACACTATAACTGCACTACTCTTGAGATAGTTTTTGTTTCTTACAACTATTCTTCGGATATTCTCTAACGCATAAAGGAAACACCTGTGTCCACTGTTTCAACACAATTACCTGTTCAATATGCAGATATCGAACAAGCCGCTCATCTTCTCAAGCCGGTCATTGAACGCACACCGGTGGACCACTCCTTAGCACTATCAGAAATGATTGGCTCAGAAGTTTACTTTAAATGTGAGAACCTACAACGTTCTGGATCTTTTAAAGTACGCGGAGCATACGTCCGTATGGCAAAACTTACTGAAGACGAAAAATCACGTGGAGTAGTTGCCGCCTCAGCAGGTAATCACGCACAAGGCGTCGCTTTAGCTGCCCAACAATTAGGCATTAAAGCGCGCATCTATATGCCTTTAGGTGCAGCTCTTCCGAAAGTTGCTGCAACTAAAAGTCGTGGGGCACAGGTTATCTTGCACGGCGCAACTGTTGACGACGCCCTAGCAGAAGCAAAACGTTATGCCGAAGAAACTGGCGCCGTTTTTGTTCACCCCTTCGATAACCCTGATATTATCGCAGGTCAAGGAACTATCGGTATTGAAATCCTAGAACAAGTACCTGATGTTGAAACTATCATCGTCGGTGTTGGCGGGGGAGGGCTACTTGCTGGTCTATCTGTTGCTGTTCGAGAACTTGAACAAAAAACTGGTCGGAAGATTCGTATTATTGGTGTTCAAGCAGAACATGCTGCAGCATACCCACTCTCTTTAGCTGCTGACGCTTTAGTGCCCCTGAAAAAAGTATCTACCATCGCTGACGGTATTGCTGTCGGGCGACCTGGGCAGATGCCTTTCTCTATCATTAAAGAACTTGTTGATGACGTGCATACCGTCTCTGAAGATGATATTGCTCGGGCACTCATCTTTTTGATGGAACGTAATAAGCTAGTCGTAGAGCCGGCAGGGTCTGTTCCTGTTGCTGCTTTGATGGATGGAAAACTTCTCCAACAATACGGGAACCTTGGGACAACAGTATGTTTGCTCTCTGGCGGAAATATTGACCCAATGCTGATGCTCAAAGTAATTCAACGAGGACTTTCAGCTGCTGGACGGTACTTAACTATCAAGATGATGTTAAATGACCGCCCTGGCGAGCTAACAACTATCTCATCCATTATTTCTTCTTTAGATGCGAATGTGACCGGAGTAGACCACACACGTGTCGGCGGTGCCCTTTCTATGGGAGATGTTTCTATCACCATTGATATGGAAACGAAAGGAAATGAGCACATCCAGCAGGTGCTTGATGGCCTTACAAGTGCTGGCTATAAGCCAATCGTCGTATACTAAAACATTGATTAAACGTGTTGTAATATGCATGATGCCACCGCCTTTGACCCATTGCTAGGGTATGCGGTGGCATCACTGTTTTGAGCCGAGTAACGGCGTCAGTGGAGTTTCTTAGCCTTCAAAAGGAACGACAGAAATAATCTTCACATCAATTGTCTTACCGGTGGGCGCAACATATGAGGTTTCGTCACCAGCACGGCAACCCAAAATAGCAGAGCCCATCGGTGAATTTTCAGAAAAGACCTGAAGACCAGAATCACCGACCAAAGAATCTGCAACCTCACGTGAACCGAGCAGGAATTTAAAAGGTCTACCAGCAAGTTCGGCTTCTACCACCATTCCAGAGTCGACAACTCCGTCATTATGTGGTGCTTCGCCAATTTGAGCGTTCTCGAGCAACTGAGTTAGCTGAGCGATACGTGCTTCGTTTTTGCCTTGCTCTTCACGGGCAGCATGGTAGCCACCGTTTTCTTTGAGGTCACCCTCATCACGAGCAGCCGAAATACGATCAATAATTTCTTGACGGTAAGGGCCAGAGATATGTTCTAGTTCTTTTTTGAGGCGGTCGTATGCCTCTTGGGTGAGCCAAGCACCTTCATGAGCGCTCATATATCTTCCTTTCATAAAATCTTGAGCCTAAGGAGCTATCTGTCGGCTATCCTCAACCTCAAAATTAGAGTAGTTGTAGCGAACTTTACCCGTTCTAACATGCAAGTGCTAGTTTGTGGTGTGAATTCTAAACCTTATGACGAGGTTCGCATACTCCAACAGGTATCAACGGTCGCGGTGACAGCGGGGGAGAGAACCCGTATGTTAACAGTTTGAACATGCACTCGAGACGAGCTCTCACCAGCGGTATCGGCAGGAATGGTGACTTCTTTCCAACCAACTGGTGCACGTGAAGAGTTCAACGCTTTAACCGCGCAGACGGTTTTCACCTGAGGGTCCTTGAGCACTTCAAAAGTCAGTGATACTTCATCGGAACTGGTGAGCTGATGTGAAAGATCACGCGCTTGAGGAGATGTTGCTGAAGAGTCACTTTGCACCCACCAAGCGAAAAGCATCGAGATGATGGTAGCGCAACCAGCTAAAAGAACCCATACCCACGTCGGTATGTTCCTTTGAGCAGGCTTCCTGCCATAGCGTGAATCTAAGCTAGTTGTCACGACATCCTTCGTTCATATTCGTTAACCTAGATTGGGTTATCACCATCAGATATTCGCTAGAATAGAGTGTCCTCTTGCTCTTGCATCATCTGCTGACGTTCTAGATGTACTATTTTAGCTACTCTAACGAAAAAATATTGGAGTTCTTCGTGACCGACTCAAAACACCCTAACAGTATCCTCAAAGATATGGTGCCTTCACCCTTAGCAGAGGACTATGCAGGACTACGTATTTTAGCGGTACACGCACACCCCGATGACGAGTCTTCTAAAGGCTCTGCAACAATGGCAGCATATATACATCGTGGGGCACGAGTTATGGTAGCAACGATGACTGGCGGAGAACGCGGCGATATTCTCAACGAACAGGTGAATGAAAACCCTAAAGCCCACCGAGACCTCCCCGGTGTCCGACGTGAAGAAATGGCAGAAGCTGCCAATATTATTGGTATTGAGCATCGTTGGATAGGGTTTGTGGATTCTGGACTACCTGAAGGTGACCCGCTACCAGAACTTCCTTGGGGCTCTTTTGCAACACTGCCTCTAGAACAAGCAGCTGCACCGTTAATCCAACTCGTGAGAGAATACCGTCCACACATTATTCTGAGCTACGATGAACGAGGCGGATACCCTCACCCCGACCACATTATGACCCACCGAGTCGCAATGGAAGCTTACGAAAAATCCGGTGACGAAGAAGCATACCCGCAATTAGGGAAACCATGGGAAGTTCAAAAAATATACTATGACCGTGCTTTCAACCCAGAACGTATTAGAACCTTCCACCGATACCTCACGAGCACCAAAGGTGAAAGTCCTTTCACCCAGTGGGTGGCTCGTCTTGATGAGAGAGAAGAAGACGAAAAACGTCATCCTTCGCCGTACCCCTCCCACCAGACAACGACACGTATCTCGTGTTGGGAGTTTTTTGAAACCCACGACCGTGCACTTCTTGCGCACCGCTCACAGGTTCGCCCAACCGATGCATTCTTCGCGCTCACACCTGAACAGCAAAAAGAAATCTGGCCTTGGGAAGAATACGTATTAGCAAAAAGTAGAGTCCACTCAGAACTACCAGAATGGTGCTTTGCAGAAGGAATCGACTATAAGAGTTCCGAACCTAACGCGTAGAATAAGAGACAGCTCTTCTCGTGACAAGACTATCCTTAGAACAACAACGACCAAGAAAATCTGGTGTAACGCATGACGTATCTTTTTGCTGTTGTGGAGACAGCCCAACTTCTGGCAAACTCAACCACACAATATAATCAGGACGGCTCACCAACGGGTTCTCCAGGGTTCCTTGGATTTGTCGCAACTTTCACCGTAGGTGTCTTCATCATCTTGTTGATGTTGGATTTTACGCGCCGTGTACGTCGTATGAGGTACCGTAACCAATACGCTATGGAACAAGAATCACAACAACGTCAGCAACCCCAGACGGGCGATAACGATACTTCGTCTAAGCCCTCACCAACAGAAAAATAAATAAAGTGCGCGCTGTCTTCGCCAGAATATTCTTATGCGTAGAGGGAGAACACCACTGCGATATAGTGCAGAATAAAACCGATAACCGTGCACACATGGAATAACTCATGAAACCCAAAAATATGGGGAGCAAGATGAGGTCTTTTCGTCCCATAAAAAACAGCGCCAAGAATATAGAAAGCGCCACCAGCTGCAATAAGAATCGTTGCGATGACAGAAACCTTCCAAAAATCTTGAAGGTAAAACACCGCCATAAGACCCATCACCACATAAATAGGGGTATAAAGCCAGCGTGGAGCGTACGTCCATAACACCCTAAAAAGAACCACGCCTAAGGCACAGCCCCAAATACTCCATAAAAGAATCTGACGCTTTGGGCCGTTAAGGAGCGTAAACGCAAACGGGGTATATGTTCCGGCAATAACCAGCGCAATGTTAGCGTGGTCAAGACGTTTGAGAAGAAGACGCACCCGATCTTCCCAATACCCTCGGTGGTACATTCCAGAAACACCAAAAAGTATGACACCGGTCAACGAGAAAATAGCGCACGCAACTGCTAAAACACCACCGCCAGAGAGCACCACAAGAACAATCCCCGCAATAAAAACAATGGGAGAAAAACCGGCATGTATCCAGCCACGCAGCAGAGGTTTCTTCTCAAAAGGACGATGAGAAGTATCTGACGATAAAGAAGTTGAAGAAGATGAACGGTGTGTCACTGGTGAACGCCAATCCTAAAAATGTGGTTTCCTCCATTATCTCTGCGATACTCATTAAGGACAAGAGGCAATAAACATTGTGGAACGACTTCAGCACGGTACGATGAAAGAAGACGTTGTTTACTCAAACCAGAAGAAAATATGACATAAGGAGCTATAGGTGGAAGATTCCTCATCAACTCAAAGCCTTGAACAGCTTCAGATGTTTCAGAACATTCCGCCCCAGAAACTTCCACAACATGTGGGTGTCCTTGTCGACGGCAACAGAAGATGGGCAGCACAACAAGGCAAAAACACCAAATACGGGCATCAACGTGGAGCCCAACGCATTATCGACTTCCTCCAATGGTGCCAAGAACTCAACGTCCCCATGGTCACCCTCTACATGCTCTCCACTGAAAACCTCAAACGAGACCCCGAAGAATTACAAGACCTCCTCGACGTTATCGAAAACCTCCTTGAAGAGCTCACCCACAAACACCTTGCAAAAATACATGCGGTAGGAAGGCTCCACGCCTTACCAAAAACTCTGACACAGAGCATCAACAAAGCAACAGAAGCAACTCAAGACATCAACACACTACAAGTCAACATTGCCGTTGGATACGGTGGAAGACAAGAAATCGTCGATGCTGTCAAAGAACTTCTACAACAAGCGCAGCAGAGAGGAACCTCTCTCGAAGAACTAGTGCAACAACTAGAAACTTCAGATATCAGCGAACACCTCTACACCCGTGGACTACCCGACCCCGATCTTTTAATTAGAACCTCTGGAGAACAACGCATCTCAGGATTTCTCACATGGCAATCTGCCTACTCAGAGTTCTACTTCTGTGAAGCGCTCTGGCCAGACTTTACCCGAACAGACTTCGTTCACGCCCTAGCCGACTACGCCCTCAGACAACGACGTTTCGGCTCCTAAACACCATAGAAGAACCACCATGCTGAATATCATCGTTGAATACTTTCATCGTGGAACAGTGCTCAGTAACACGCAAGGAACCATACTAAGCCTAACCCTCATATACTTCATCTATCGAGCCATAGAACTGAGCATCATCGACATACGAGAACACCGACTACCTAACCGTATCGTTCTTCCGCTATACCTGACGATTATGCTACCGCTCATAGCGGTATACCTCCTTGAACACAACATCATCGGTGTTAAAAATACCCTCTACTCAGCTGTGTTCTTAACACTTTTCTACTACGTACTACGAGTATTCTCCCGCGGTGGACTGGGCCTAGGAGACGTCAAACTCTCCGGAATCCTTGGAGCGCTCACCGGTTTCATATCACCTATGACTCTATGCTGGGCAACCTTGCTCACCTTCACCTTAGGTGGCATATATAGTCTTATCATCCTCCTACAACGCACCAAAACACCACAACAACACATCGCCTTTGGCCCGTTTATGCTCCTTGGCACCACCCTTGCAATACTTTTCCCACCATCAAACACCCTTTTCTAAAACCCAAAGGAACTCTAAAACACTATGCCAACACCATCATTTATCACCAAACTACGTGAAAAAATTGGCAACGACATGCTCTGGCTCTCCGGCGCAACAGCCGTCATCCAACGACAAAGCGACCAAAAGATTCTGCTGGTTCAACGAAGTGACTCCGGAGCATGGACACCCATCACAGGAATCGTCGACCCCGGAGAAAACCCAGCCCTAACCATCCGCCGAGAAGCTCAAGAAGAAGCGAACGTCAGCATCGAAGTTATCGCCTTAGCACAGCTCAAAGCAGACCCTCCACACACCTTCAACAACGGTGACCAATGCCAATTCCTTGACCACACCTTCTACTGCCACTACATCAGTGGAAAAGAACGCGTCAACGACGAAGAAAGCACACAAGTTCGTTGGGTAAGCCTTGAAGAAGCCCAAGAACTCTGCTCCCCAAGGATGCTTGACAGAATAGACGCCGCCTTGCACTGGCAAGACGGCGTCCGATTCGGCTACGAACAAGCCTAAAACACTAAAGACCGTTCACAAACCTAAAGAATCTGCCTCCAAGCACTCATATTACGCAGATTCGAACGAGCCATAGCAACAGCCTCACCAGCACCACGATTAAGAGCAATCTTCGATAGCGAGGAGGCAAAACCAATAATTTGTTTCGCCTCAACTTCTGGAGGCATCGAAAGAGCATTAGGATCTGTCACAACATCCACCAACGACGGACCACGGTGCTCCAACGCCTGACGGTAAGCATCCTCAAGATCTTCTGGATTTGTCACACGTTGAGCCTGAAAACCCATCGCCTGAGCAATATCCGCATAATTAACCTCAGGAACGTCTACACCATAATCCTCAAAACCTTGAACCAACTGTTCAAGCTTGACCATCCCCAACGTCGAATTGTTAAACACCACCACGGTCATCGGCAGGTTATACATCTTGGCTGTGAGCAAGTCTCCAAGAAGCATCGACAAACCACCATCACCCGAGACAGAAATTACCTGACGTTCAGGATGAGAAATCTGGGCACCTAATGCCATCGGCATCGCATTAGCCATCGACCCATGCAAGAACGAACCTAAAAGACGACGTTTTGGACCTGGCGTAATATAACGAGCCGTCCACACATTACACATTCCCGTATCAGCCGTAAAAATAGCGTCCTCAGCAGCAACTTCATCCAGTACTGTAGCAGCATATTCGGGGTGAATGAGCGCAGAAGTATTAGGCTCCTTTGCGTAAGCATTGACAACTTTCTCCATAATCTTCTGATTCTTTTTCACAAGAGTCTCAAGAAAACTACGGTCTTCTTTTCTCGAAACCAACGGAAGAACACCGTTGAGAGTTGTCTCAATATCGCCTTCAACAAGCAACCCCACATTAGTACGTCGGCCCATCACCTCAGCACGACGATCAATCTGAATCGTCTCAGTATCAGGCAAGAACTGGTCATAAGGAAAATCCGTGCCCAAAAGCAACATCAGGTCAGCTTCCTTAAGACCCTCAGCTGCCTCACCATAACCTAACAGCCCAGTCATTCCCACATCGTACGGGTTATCGTATTGAATGAACTCTTTACCCCTCATCGTATGTCCGATAGGAGCACCGATTTTTTCGGCAAGTTCAATAACGCGCTCGCGTGCTTGAGCTACCCCAGCACCGGCAAAAATAGCGACTTTTTGTGCTTTATTGATGCGTTCTGCAATTTCTTTAAGCGTCTCAGAGGTTGGGGTTAAGGCCGCTCGACACAAAGTACCCCATTCGGGAACTGCTTCGACGGCATCTTCTGAAGCAATATCGCCGGGGATAGAGACGACGGCAACACCGTTCCGAGCAATTGCGTGACGCATAGCTGAATTGACAATGCGCAATGTTTGTTCGGGGGAGACAGCCATCTCGTTATAAACAGAGCACTCTTCAAAGATTCTTTCGGGATGGGTCTCTTGAAAATAACCGGTGCCGATTTGTCCCGAAGGAATATGCGAGGCAATAGCAAGAACTGGAGCTTGAGAACGATGCGCGTCGTATAACCCGTTGATGAGGTGAGTATTTCCCGGTCCGCAGGAACCTGCACAGACCGCTAGTTTGCCGGTGAGTTGTGCTTCAGCTCCAGCGGCGAAAGCTGCAACTTCTTCATGCCGGACGTGTATCCAGTCGATTCCTCCATTGTCTGAACCGCCGGATGCTCGTACTGCATCAACAATCGGGTTTAGAGAATCTCCTACTACGCCATAAATTCTTTTAACCCCAGCGTCGATGAGTTGCTGGACAATCTGTTCTGCTAACTTCATGGAAAACCCCTCAATCGTTATCAGTATTCTTACGGTTAACGATAGACCCGTTTCCTAAGAACATCTAGAGTCAAGAACTGAAAATCTCAGAATAAAAAAGACCCTCAACATTTAGAGAAAAAACAATATGCCGTTGGTGCAGATACCTTGTGTATCTGCACCAACGGCATATTATGCTCAGCGTCTTGACCGGACTTAAGAGACTAACGATAAGAACCAATCATGCTCATCACATCTAACGCCTGATCCAACTGTTCTTCCGTAATCTCTCCGCGCTCAAGGTACCCAAGAGCTAATACCGCTTCACGAATAGTGCTCTGATGCGCTACCGCATATTTGGCAATCTTCGCAGAAGCTTCATAACCGATATATTTATTGAGCGGAGTCACAGTAGAAGGAGAAGCCTCCGCTAAGAAACGAGACCGCTGAACATGAGCTTCTAAACCATCAATCATCTTGGACGCCATCACTGTTGAAGCATTAGCGAGTAAGCGAATTGACTGTAGAAGGTTAGCAGCCATGACGGGAATACCAACGTTAAGCTCAAATGCGCCGTTGGTAGAAGAAAGCGCAATCGTCGTATCATTACCAACAACCTGAGCGGCTACCTGAATCACTGCCTCACAAATAACAGGGTTCACCTTTCCGGGCATAATAGAAGAGCCCGGTTGCAAATCTGGAATCTGTAATTCTCCTAGACCCGTATTAGGGCCAGAACCCATCCAACGAATATCATTGCAAATTTTCATCAACGAATACGCAATAGTGCGCAAATGCCCTGAGGCTTCAATTAGAGCATCACGGTTTGCTTGCGCCTCAAAATGGTTACGAGCTTCAGTAATCGGTAAAGAAGTCTCCTGCGCAAGTAGCTCAATGACTCGCGCAGAAAAACCTTCTGGAGTGTTAATACCCGTACCAACAGCAGTTCCGCCTAAAGGAACTTCTGCAACACGCGCCAAAGAACTTTCGACACGCTCAATGCCATACCGTACTTGTGCGGCATAACCAGAGAACTCTTGTCCGAGCGTTACGGGGGTTGCATCCATAAGATGCGTACGACCAGATTTCACAACATCTTTGAACTGCTCAGACTTTTGCTCTAAAGATGAAGCCAACGTATCCAAAGCTGGAATGAGATTGTTAATCAGAGCAGAAGTAGCTGCCACATGAACCGATGTAGGGAAAACATCGTTAGAAGATTGTGAAGCATTGACATGGTCATTGGGGTGAACCTCAAGACCTTGCTCCTTGAGACGACGTGTTGCAAGAGTTGCTAGAACCTCATTGGTGTTCATATTAGAGGAGGTTCCCGAACCGGTTTGAAAAATATCAATAGGGAAGTGCTCATCGTATGCTCCGGTTGCGACGTCATCGGCGGCTTCACGGATAGCTTGAGCACGCTGGGAATCAAGAACACCTAGTTCTTCATTCGCGGTAGCAGCAGCCTTTTTAATGAGCGCTAAAGCGCGAATATGTGCAGATTCTAAACGTTGCCCTGAGATAGGAAAGTTTTCTACTGCTCGTTGGGTTTGTGCACGGTACAGCGCCTGTGCTGGGACGCGCACTTCACCCATAGTGTCATGTTCAATACGGTATTCAATATGTTCAGCCATGACTACCAGCTTAGCTTCCATAAAGTGACTTACAGCTCACTTTGCGGGTTTTTGACAAGAAAAAACCAAAAATTAAGAACCACACAATCCCTTAAGCTAAAAACCTCATCGCAGCATTCTTATCGATATTCTGTGAACAATACACCAGCTCAACTTTTCCATCTGCAAGGTGATAAAACATCCCCACAACAGCTGTACGTCCCTCATCCACTGCCTTCGCAATAAGACGTGACTGCTCCAAAATACGTTCCGACACCTGAACAGTATGCTCACGAACCACTTCATTGATACTCGGAGTAGACGACAAATGGGCAGAGATTGCTGAAGGAATAATTCTCTCCACCAAATAACGAATAAAGCCTCCAGGAAAAACACCCGTCTTCAACGCTTTTTGAGTGACCGAAACAGCTCCACACGAATCATGTCCAAGAACAACAATCAGTGGGGTATGTAAATGTGCAATCGCATACTCTAAAGAACCGGTAATCGCACTCTCCATCACATGCCCCGCCGTTCGTACCACGAACATATCGCCTAGACCCTGATCAAAAATCACTTCAGCAGCAATACGAGAATCGGCGCAACCAAACAACGTTGCATAAGGGAATTGTCCACTGACTAAATCATTGCGACGTTCTGCATCTTGATTCGGATGCTCCACCTGCCCGTGTACAAAACGCCAATTTCCTTCAATCAACCGTTCAAGAGCCTGTTGTGGAGTAAAAACTCGCTCGCTAGTATTCATTCTTTTTCTTTTCTCAAGGCCCACAGAGTTTTTATCTACTGAATACCCGAAGACGGTGTCGGTTCAACAGTTTTTGTGGGGTTCTTCTCGTATGCAATCACAGCGTGAGCTAACTGAATAATTTCGTCCTCGGAACTTTGCCCATTGAGAATGACCGTTGTTCCTGAAACAGTACCCACATACGAAATGGTTGGTTCACCATCTTTAGGGGTATATATACGCACATCCCAGAGTACTCCAGCAACCTCCTGTGTTCTTTGAACAGGAGCATTATTGACTCGCTGAGCAATCCACGTAGGGTTAGTGTTTTGGGCTTGAACCAGCTCAATATATCCTGCTTGAGCAGTGAGCTGACCAGTGTTCCAGAAGTTAATACCATCTGCTTGACGACTCTTCCATCGAGCAAAGTTATAACGCCAGCCGTCTATCTCTGGCGCTGCTACAGGATAACCAGCCTCTTGAGAAGACAGGTACGCAATAGAATCTAAATCAACTTGTGGATTGTAATGATTCTTATTGGACGTCAAAGCAGGGGTTAACCAGAGAATAGGAATCAGAATAAGAATCATCACCGCCATCGAAATAATCATATTTCGAGCCGGAGCATGAATACGCTGTGCCTGTTTTTGCGTAATCAGGGGAACTACCGGTTCAGAAGAATCATCAGTAGAAAAGGTGTCTTGAGATGAAGGATGTTGTTCTGTGCTCACCTAACTATTTTCCCCTATCTTTCTCATAAAAAACCTTAAGACGTCCTAAAGAGCTCAGAAAAACTCAGGTAATAGAGAGAAAAATTTAGCAATTTGAATCACAACAATCAATATATGGAACTAAGCTTATAGAATGATGACGGAAAAAGGGAACCAGTCATAACGACGACGTAATGACTGACCTATGACCACATCTTAAGTACATATCATCCACTTCGAAGGTCAGGGAACATGTCAGAAAATCTGGCGCAGAACGATACTTACCACACCGATCGAAACCTCGCACTAGAACTCGTGCGCGCAACTGAAGCTGCTGCAATAGCAAGCGGACCCTGGGTAGGGGCAGGCGACAAAAACCTCGCTGACGGCGCAGCCGTTGACGCTATGCGATACCGACTCTCCACCGTCAACTTTAGCGGTACAGTCGTTATCGGAGAAGGCGAAAAAGACCAAGCGCCCATGCTTTTTAACGGAGAAAAAGTAGGAGAAGGCATAGGTGCCTCCTTTGATATTGCCGTAGACCCTATCGACGGTACACGGCTAACGGCTCTGGGAATGGATAACGCACTATCGGTTATTGCCGTTGCAGAAGCTGGCTCCATGTTCGACCCATCTGCCGTGTTCTACATGGAAAAACTTGTTGCTGGACCAGAAGCAGCCGAGCTCGTAGACTTACGACTACCTGTTAAACAAAACCTTCACCTGACCGCAAAAGCGCTAGGCAAACCCGTGAGCCAACTTACCGTTTGTGTGCTTGACCGCCCTCGTCACGAAAAACTGATTCAAGAAATTCGTGACGCTGGTGCTCGTACTCGCATTATTCTTGATGGCGACGTTGCCGGAGCTATCGCAGCGTGCCGTGAAGGAACAGGTGTAGACCTCATGATGGGAACCGGCGGAACACCAGAAGGAATTGTTGCTGCTTGCGCTATCAAATCTACTGGTGGAATCATTCAAGGCCGACTCGCACCTGTCGATGATGCCGAACGTGAAAAAGCTATTGAAGCCGGACATGACCTTGACCGTGTCCTCACCACTGATGACCTCGTCACCAGTGACAATTGTTTCTTCGCGGCAACAGGAATTACCGACGGTAAACTCCTACGTGGTTTGAGATACAACGGAAACACCGTTACCACTCAGTCATTGGTCATGCGTAGTAAATCAGGAACAGTGCGCATTATCGACGCAGAACATAACCTAGAACGCTGGGAACGTATTCTTCAGCGTAAAGCAAGTGTACGCCGATAACCATACGTAGAAGGCTTTACCAACAAAAACTGCGGGTGGGGTGAAAAACAGTATGTTTTTTCACCCCACCTGCAGTCTGTTAAGACACTTTGAGCAAAATGCTCAGAACAAAAACTTAAGATTCTTGACGAGCTGAACGAACCTCAGCAACCTTAGCCTTAAGCTGTTGAAGGCCCTCACGAGCAGCGCGGATACCTTCGTAGGCACGGTAACCGACCGCAGAGACGGGCAAATCCCATGTTCCAGGGTAAGCGACTGAACGTCCACCAAAAGACTTCTTAAATTCGGTGAAACCTGCCCACTCATGATTCGGATCATCATTAGGAGCAATTCCGAACAAGTCAACGTATTTGAGACCTTTTTCTTTCGCATCCATAATCATCCACGACACGAGAGGTTTGTTGATGCGTAGCTTACGGTGTTCCCAAGACGTCCCCGTGTGGGCATAGGTGCGTGTGTCGTCAGAGTCATAGACGAACGTCGCCCCAATAGCTTCACCCTCAGCAGTTCGAACAATAATAAGACGAGCAGCATCTTCAGGCATAAGAGTTTGAGCAACACGCTTAAGATAATCATCTTGCTGACGCTTAAACTGATTACGTTGCGCTGTCTGCTCTAGATATTTGGTAAGAATCTCAATATCCTCAGGATTATGTGAGACCTCAAAGGTAATACCCTTCTTATGAATATTACGGTGCAAGTTACGGTTGGTGGATTGCATCTGCTGTAAGAGTTCATCCTCAGATAATTCCAAATCGATAATCTGAGTGTGTCCGGGCTGAATCTGCCGTGGAGATAGTTTAAAACCTCGTGCAGATAAGAATGTATCTGCCGAACGAGAACCCCAAATAGCTTCTTGCGTAGGTTCAATACGAATAAACCAGCATTTATTCTCGGCAGCAACCTTCTTCATCTCTGCGATAGCCTCATCAAAAGCCTCCGAACTATCGGCAACAGGGCCATAGGGGGAGTAGAGGTATCGTCCGGTTTTACCGCCTTCTAACGTTGCAAGATAGCTCCACCCATCTCCGCTACCACGGAACACCTGGTGACCATTTGCTGTTTGGAACTTTGCCCAAATATCTGATTGCAGGATATTACTCATGGTTTTCAGCATACCGAACACTGAGCCTCTTTGCTCACTCTATAACAGCTGAGTTATCCCACATTTAATGAAGAATCAGAGAAAAGAAAAAGTTCCACTGCTCGAATATCTTTGGGCTAATGATTAGGGTGCATAAGGTTTATCAGACGGTACATCTTCTACTGTCGGCAGGTTTGTAGAATCATCTTCTTGCTGTTGGGTGCGTGATGAAACTTTAGCCCGGAGAACTGCACCCTTATCCTGAGCAGAACGTTTGAGATTCTGCGCAAACTGTTTGATATCAGCTTGAATCTGCTGAGCTTGGTCATCAACACCAGCACCTAAGATACGTAAAGCAAGAAGACCCGCATTACGTGCACCATTGATAGACACTGTTGCTACCGGAACACCGGCTGGCATCTGAACAATAGATAACAAAGAGTCCATTCCCTCAAGATTTTTTAAACGCACTGGCACACCGATAACTGGCAGCGGCGTCACAGAAGCTAACATCCCTGGAAGATGTGCAGCACCACCAGCTCCGGCAATAATGACACGAATACCTCGCTCATGCGCACGGAGCCCATACTCAATCATTTCTTCAGGCATACGGTGAGCTGAAACTACATCAGCTTCGTATGCGATACCAAATTCCTCAAGAACGGCAGCAGCTTCTTCCATAACTGGCCAATCAGAATCAGAACCCATGACGATACCGACTATGGGCTGGGTGTTCTCGTACGATGAGAGCATCATGTTACTCCTTTGAAGAGGTGAGTGTCTCTGCGCCAGTGCTGAAGAGACGGGATAATGTTTCAGCGGCTAGTTGCCGCTGGGGTAATGATTGTTCAGAACCTGTGATGTTAATGTGCCCAATTTTTCGTCCGGGGCGGACATCTTTACCGTAAAGATGTATTTTGGCTTGAGGTTCAAACGCTAATGCTTGCGGGTAAAGTTCCCAAATATTTTCATGAGTTCCACCGAGAATATTTTTCATGAGTGCACTAGGCTCTGTGAGCTGAGTGTCTCCTAGAGGAAGATTAAGTACTGCTCGTAAATGCTGTTCGAATTGACTGGTCTTTGACCCGTTTTGAGTCCAATGCCCAGTATTGTGTGGGCGCATTGCTAATTCATTGATGTAGAAGCCCTCTGGCGAATCTGGCACTTCAAATAACTCAACTGCCATAACGCCTGTTACGTTAAGTTCACGGGCAAGGGTCTGTGCAGTATCGCGTATCTTTTGCGCTAAATGCTCGGATAATGCTGGAGCTGGGGCAATAACCTCATCGCAGACAGAATTAACTTGCCGTGATTCACTAATATCCCAAAGACGAATCTCTCCGTTGTCATTGCGTGCAACAAGTGCCGATAACTCTCTCGTGAAAGGGACTTTCTCTTCAACTAAAAGTGAGGAAAACGCCGTGTTGTGTTCAAGCTGAGCGAACCATCGTGCGACGTCTTTGCCGTGTGCTTGCTCTGGAGAGCTGATAACCATGACACCTTTGCCGTCATACCCTCCACGTGGAGTTTTGAGAACAATATCCCAACCATATTTTTCACCAAAGCTAAAAAGTTCTTCACGAGTACGTACCTCAGCCCACGGTGGGTTAGCTAATCCTAGGCGGTGAACTGCCTGACGCATCTGTAATTTATCTTGAGCATATATGAGAGCTTGAGGGCGTGGCTGAACGTTAATACCTTCGCTGATGAGCCGTTCTAAGAAATCGGTGGGGACGTGCTCATGATCAAAGGTCAATACATCAACGTTCTGAGCAAAATCGTGAAGTTGTGTGTAGTCGGTGTAATCGCCGACAGGTGCCTCAGGAATGGTTTGACGCGCACAAGAGTTTTTGTCTTCAGCCATGACTTTCAGATGAAGACCTAATTCATGGGCGGGAGCTGCCATCATACGTGCTAACTGACCGCCACCAACAATGCCAATGATGGGAGAGTTCACAACCATAAGGCTACCTTCTTTTCTGGTTGGAAGGGAAAAATGTCTTTTCATGAAATATCGATAAAGGTGCTTAGAGGTTTGGTGCGCATACCGCTTTTTCTTCACGGAGAATACGATCGATTTCTTCGGCACTCCAGAGGACATTCGGATCTCGTAGAATAATAGCTTTTCCTTGAGAAAGATAATGTAGGACCTGTTGAAGATACTTAGCGTTGAGCATGGTAGGAGCGCTCATATCGTAGGACTGTTCCGGTGATGTCTCTTGGACTGTTAGCGCCATATTGTTGAGAAGTTGCTGATAGCTGGTGTCTTCCCAGGCGGTATCCATGAGAGATGGTGTTGATAACCCATGGTAGACATCGCCATAGGAACGAACAAGAGCGCAATAATCCATGGTGTCATCGGGTAGAACACCCATAAAGCGTGGTGCGAGAGGGCTTTTTTCAATCATGAGCTGATATTCGGCAGAGTTTTTGTGAAGATTATCAGTGTTATCGGTACAAAATATATCGGCACATTCTTCTTCTGCTGATGTGAACTGTAATTGCGCTCCGATGCGGAGGGCAGCTAATGCAATGATGATAGAGCGCCAATGCGTGCTGGTGTTTAAATGTATTGGTTCTGAACTATCAAGCTCACATTCTTCACTGAGAAGGTTTGCTGTTTTGCTTACCCAATTTTCGAGGACTCGACCAGAGAGTTCAATACGTTCTGAATGGGTGCTGTACCAGATAAGAGCTGGGCTTTGACGTGTTTTAAGCGTGGTAAAAAATTTTTCAAAAGAATAGTTTTGGGAGGGTTTTTGGGTGAGCATGCACATAACTTTAGCGAAAAACTCCTCGAAACATAATGTATATCACTTAACTTTTGAGATAAGAGCCATACTTTTTGGCCGATATGGAAAAACATCGCATAACACAGTAGGGTAGATACCACATCGAGGGTATAAAAGACGCTGTTTCAGTGAATAAAATATAAAAGTTTTTGCTCTCAGCTTGACTAAACCGGTATTACACGCGTGTAATTAGGTTCAAGGTTTATTGCACTTTTGATTTTGCTTCAGCATCGTTGCGAGCTATACAGTGTATGAGTGCCAATAAACCACGCCAATCAAGAATCAGCAGATTGGTCAATAGAAAACCTCCACGATATAGGGACACGGAAGGGACGAAAATGGGTGTGTATGCTCACCGCAACTACGGGAGCGAATCGCGATATAGCGGAACACAGACCCAACGTTATACTATGCAATCCGCTCAATACCTTGAAGAACGAGCAAACGCTTTACTAGCTGCCGCCGACGCTAAAGAAAAAGCAAAACAGCCTCCACAGCAAAAGAAGAACCTTGACCCGTTCTCTGCAGAAGCGCTTTCCCTCTGGGAAGCTGCTGCCGGCTTATATAGCACCGAAGGCGACGACGGAGAACTTGCTTGGCAAGCAGATGCTCTCTGTGCACAAACAGACCCAGAAGCATTCTTCCCTGAAAAAGGTGGCTCAACACGCGACGCAAAGCGTGTGTGCAATGAATGCCCCGTACGTGAAGCATGTTTAGAATATGCAATGGATAATGACGAACGCTTTGGCATCTGGGGTGGACTATCCGAGCGCGAACGTCGTCGTCTGCGCAAACAGACTATTTAGCAGAAAAGAGAAACGCTGTGATGGCACAAGTTCGCCTTTGCTCACGACAAACCTGCCAACGTGAAGCTATCTTCACTCTGACTTATGCATACAGTCAATCAACGGCAGTTATCGGTCCGCTCTCGGCACACCGTGAACCACACGCCTACGACCTCTGCGCATTTCACGCAGAGAGACTTACTGCACCTCAAGGGTGGGATGTGATGCGTTTGGACGAGTCGCAACCTGACACACAGGAATCCCCCTCCAATGAGCGCGAGTACCCGACACTGCGTAGCGTACAAGACTAATCTGCTGTTTTTCTCAGTTTAGAACTTTACATATCAAACTACTTATCAGTAAACTGATAACTTCGAGTGCAAGTTTAACTTGCACCATCACAACACACACAGACTCACCTCAATCCCCAGTGCCACTGATACCGCCACACTAAAAATGGCGGATATTCACGCGCACCACACTCGGTAAGTCCCTCCCCGTCGTATGTTCTTCAGTAATCACAAACACAGTAACTAAGGTGGATAAACTTCGTGAGTCAAACACGACCAAACTCCTCTCGTACCTTCGCGCGACGCCCCTTCCTCAGCGCATCGGCGGCATTGTTAGGGCTCACTACATTGAGCGCTTGTGGAGCAACTAAAAACACGACACCACATGCAAATAGCTCAGCAACCCTAACACCAAGTGCGAGCCCCAGCCCCAAAAAATTTACAGGAACTGTCGAAGCTGTTCCTGCCAAAAAAACCACCGAATATAACCCCACTCACCCTGTGACGCTCACCGTCACCGGCGGAACACTCAGCAACGTCACCCTCAAAAATGAGGACGGAGAATCCGTTAACGGTGAATACAATGCCGACAAAACCGTGTGGACGTCCGCCGAAACCCTCAACTTCAAAGACCACTACACCATGAGCTGGACAGCCGAAGACCCCGACGGCGGAAAAACCAACGGAACGTCAACCTTCTCCACTGTCTCCGCCGCATATGAAGCTGACGCGAACACTAACATCATTAACGAAGCCACCTACGGTGTTGGAATGCCCATCGAAATCCGCTTCTCAGAACCGGTCATCGACAAAGCATCCATGGAAAAAGCCATTACCATCACCACCGACAAAGCACAACCTGGAAAATTCCGCTGGTACTCCGACCACATGGTGCGCTACCGCCCCGAAAACTACTGGGCACCTAACTCCACCGTCACAGTCAATATCGACATCCTTGGACTAGATTTCGGACAAGGAATGATCGGTAACGCAAATATCAAACGAACTTTCCACACTGGCAATAAACACTACGCATTAGCTGATAACAACACTAAACTACTCACCATGTACGTCAATGACGAACAAGTCTACCAAGCTCCTATCACCCTAGGAGACCCCGAATGGCCTTCTGTGACTGGGCAACTTGTCATCATGGAACAAGCAAGCACCTACTTCTTTGACTCCGGCTCACTCGGACTCAAAAAAGGAGACCCACACTACTACGAACCCTTCTGGGCTACAAACGCCTCACGCATCACCGCAGGGGGAGCCTTCGTACACCAAGCACTACCTAGCGCATACCCCTACGTAGGAAACGCCAACGTCTCCCACGGCTGTATCGGATTATTACCAGCAGACGCAAAATACTTCTTCGACTCATTCCGCGTCGGCGACATCCTCGAAACCATCAACACCGGATACCCCAACGCCGACCCCGATGACGGTTACGGAGACTGGAACATCCCCTTCGAACACTACGACGACGAATCATACGTCGGCAACTGGTAAAAATAATCTATACCTCAAGTCCCTCACCCCACACCGGTGAGGGACTTGATACTATCTGAGCTGACCTATACTTATTGCAAGTACAGCAAAAATAAGCGCGCACGAGCAGGAGCTATAAAATGACAACCCCTCCGCAACGACGGAACGAATGGGCAAAACTGTCCCCAGCTATCTCCCATAAGGTAGCTAACGCCGACGAACTACTCTCCGCTCGCAGACAAGAAACCCAAGAAAAAGATAAAACTTCTAACCCCTCAAATACAGGTACTGTACATAGCGGCACCACCCCTTGGGCATCACAAAAGCAGCCTTCACCCGTGCTTCACACCAGTACAACGCCTGAATCCCACAACCAACAGGAACAGCACACAGCACCAACCACAAGTGCCGCAGAAGAAACTGCTACCACCCCAGAACAACCGTTAGCTACCCAAGAAGAACAACACAGCACACGACGTGCAGCACGTGCAGAAGAAAATCCCGAACAACAACAAAAACGCCTCAGCACACGAGAAACCGCCGTCGAAGACAAACCCAAACTACTTGGACTGCGAGCAACACTTATCGGGCTGAGCGTACCACTACTCACCTTCTTCCTCAGCCTCAAACTCGTAGCCTCCTCAACTTTTCTCTGGATTGAATACCACCGCGCCGCATTCCCCAAAGACCGCTACGGGTTCGACACACAAGACCGCCTCACCTACGGCAACTACGGGCTAGACTACATCTTCAACCTCGCACCAGCTAGCTACCTCAGCAGTATCAAAAACCTCGAAGGGAAAAAACTCTTCCTCGATAGCGAAGTACAACACATGACGGACGTCAAGCACCTCATGCTCACACTCACCGTTCTTGCCATCATGAGCATCATCAGCGCACTACTTTGCGCACGAACCCTAAGCCTGCGAGCACCAGGAATCATCCGTCGTAGCATCTGGTACGGAAACCTTGCCACTGCACTCATCCTTGCCGTACTAGCCATTATCGCCATCACCGGATGGGACGTCTTTTTCACCCAATTCCACCACATCTTCTTCCCCCAAGGAAACTGGCAATTTAGAGAATCAGACACCCTCATCCGACTCTATCCACCACAATTCTGGGTTGACGCAGCACTCGTATTCTGCACCCTATGCCTGAGTACTATCGCCGTTCTAGCAGCCATAACCTGGCCCACCACATACCGCAAAATACAAGAAGAAAAACGCAAACAAGAACGCCAAGAACTCCGCCAAAAACTAGCTGGATAAACAACACCCCATGAACCAGAATCTCAGGGAGCAAGAGTGACAGCCCCACAAACACCCATAGCTTTAACAAAAGGCTGGAAGCTAGAAGAACTGTATACCCGACTCCACGTCGAATACATTGCACTACCACGCTATGGCTGGATTGCCCCCGCCCTCATCGTCCTCCTTGCCGGAGCACTACGATTCTGGAACCTTGCCCACCCCAACGCCATCGTCTTTGATGAAACCTACTACGTCAAAGACGGCTACTCCCTCCTCCATTACGGATACGAAAGAAACTGGTCAGAACACGCTAACGAAACATTCGTCGCCGGAACACCTACCGGAATACGAGACACCGCAGAATACGTCGTTCACCCACCCGTTGGAAAATGGATGATTGCCTTCGGAATGGCACTCTTCGGAGACAACAACCCCTTCGGATGGCGTTTTGCAGCAGCACTCACCGGAACACTCAGCGTTGGTCTTATCGCCCTCGCCGGATGGCTTATCTTCCGATCTGTTACCGTCGCAAGCCTCAGCGCACTACTACTAGGTGTCGACGGGTTAGCTATCGTTCAATCAAGACTTGCCCTACTCGATATCTTCCTCATGTTTTGGCTTCTTGCCACCTTCGTCTGCCTCCTTCTCGACAGAGAACAAGCACGTAGAAAACTTGCTCAAGCCTTGCACCACAACGCCCAACACAATGGGGGAGAACCCACCAGTAAACTACTGCAATACGGACCTAAAATAGGTATCCGTCCATGGCGTATCCTCGCCGGAATCTGTGCCGGACTAGCCGTTGGCACAAAATGGAACGCACTATTCTTCATCGCAATATATGGTGTTATTACCGTCCTTTGGGACAACCGTGCACGCCAACTACTCGGTATCAAAAAATGGTGGATACGCGGTATCTTCGACGACGGGATACGAGCCTTCCTCTCCATCATCGGTATTGGACTCCTTACCTATATCAGCACCTGGTCAGGGTGGTTCCTCTCCGATAACGCCTACCACCGACACTGGGCAGAAAAACACCCAACAGCAGGACTGCTCTGGCTACCCCCAGCGCTACGCTCCCTCTGGGAATACCATGTCTCCGCGTACTCTTTCCACACCCACCTAGACAGCCCTCACACCTACCAGTCACCAGCATGGCAATGGCTCATCCTTGGACGCCCTACCTCCTACTACTACGAATCCCTCCACCTCGGAGAAAACGGATGCCCCGTCGCAAAATGCTCAGAAGCAATCCTTAACGTCGGAAACCCACTCATCTGGTGGGCTTTCATCGTCACCATGGCACTGACACTATTCATCGTCATCCTCAAACGTGACTGGAGATTTGCCACTCTCTGGGCCATCTTCGCTATCGGCTACTTTCCATGGTTCGCCTACCCAGAACGAACCATGTTCTTCTTCTACGCACTATCTTTTGAACCCTACGCCATACTTCTACTTGCAGGAACGCTAGGACTAGCACTAGGACGCCCCAACGACACTCCACAACGCAAGAAAAAAGGCCTCATCATCGTGGGCCTCTTCATCATCACCGCACTACTTATCACCATCTTCTACCTGCCCATATGGACAGCCGAAATGATTCCTTATGAACACTGGCGCTGGCGAATGTGGTTCAACCGCTGGATATAAACAAACAACCCTCACCACCATTGAAGATAAGAGCAACACCCCGATGACACACAACACAGAAACCAACACCCTGCAACACACCACAACACCAGAATCTGCCGGAGTGCTCATCCTCGGAGGCACACCCATCGGAAACCTCTCCGACACGACAGACCGACTTAAACACTACCTACAAACAGCAGACCTCATCGCCGTAGAAGACACCAGAACCCTCCGCCGACTACTCAGCGGGCTAGGACTCCAAACCCACGCAAAAATTATCACTAACCACGACCACAACGAAACACAAAAAACTGAAGAAATCATCCACGCTGTACGCTCTGGAGAAACAGTCCTCCTCCTATCCGACGCAGGCATGCCCACCATCTCAGACCCCGGATATATTGCCGCACAAGCCGTCGCCGCAGAAAACCTCCCCGTATCAGTCGCGCCTGGCCCCTCTGCAGTACTTAGCGCTCTAGCAGTCTCTGGTCTTCCCAGCGGGCGATTCACCTTTGAAGGATTCCTCGCCCGTAAAGGAAGCGAACGCACCAAACGCCTCAATTCCCTAGCCACCGAAGAACGAACCATGATCTTCTACGAATCCCCACACCGCCTTGCAAAAACACTACAAGATATGAGCCAAACCTTCGGCCCAGACCGACAAGCCGTCGTCTGCAGAGAACTCACCAAACTCCACGAAGAAATACTCCGCAACTCCCTCGCCGAACTGACAACATGGGCTCAAAACACTACCATCCGCGGAGAAATCGCACTCGTCGTAGCAGGCGCAGAAACACCAGAAACACCAGAACCTGAAAGCCTTGTCGACCAAGTCCACACACTCGTCGACCAAGGTATGCGACTCAAACAAGCCTGCGCACACATCGGAAAACAGCACGGGGTCTCCACAAAAGAGCTATACAACGCCACTCTCGCCTCACGAAACTAACACCCCACACCACATAACCCTATCTACTGTTGAAAAGAGACCCCAATGTGCACCTCAAAAAATCAACCTAACGATAGAGACTTCACCACCGAAGAACTCACACACTACGCCCAAAAACTCGGTATCCATCTTCCCACCGAAGAAGCCCAACAAAGTATCTTCACCAACACACCACACCCAACAACAGGGCAAACACCACCAGCTTACGAAAGCTCACATTACAACCTCCACAACACCGAAACAGGAGAAGGCACCGGACGCCGATCAAACACCGGAACGAACGGAAGCGCTCGCAACCTTGTCTTCCCTCCAGCGCCAGAACCCTTACCAGCACCTGTTATCGACAACCACACACATATGGATCTACTCGATGGAAACGTCAACATTAGCGTGCGCGACGCCTTAGATACAGGGGAGGCCCTCGGCATCTCACATGTTGTTCAGGTGGGCTGTGACGTTGAGTCTTCTCTCTACTCATTAGCTGTAGCGAATATGGATACACGAGTGTTATCTGCTGTCGCCTTACACCCTAACGAAGCACCACGCCTACACCAACAGGGGAAGCTAGAAGAATCTTTAGCTATTATTGATCGTTTAGCTCAACAGACACGAGTCTGCGCTATCGGAGAGACTGGACTAGATTATTTTCGAACGGACGAAGAAGGCCGCTCTCCACAACACGAAAGTTTTCGTGAACATATTCGTATTGCTAAAAAATACGGTAAAGCACTTCAAATACATGACAGGGACGCTCATGAGGACGTCGTACGTATCCTCCTAGAAGAAGGCGCACCCGAGAGAACTGTTTTTCATTGTTTTTCAGGTGACGAACACCTAGCTAAAATCTGCATGGAACAAGGATGGTATATGAGTTTTTCAGGAACCGTCACTTTCAAAAACTCTCATGGCATCCAAAAAGCACTAGAAATAGCAGACCCATCTCTTATTCTGGTCGAAACAGACGCCCCATTTTTGACACCTCACCCTTATCGCGGGCGACCTAACGCCTCTTATATGACGAACTATACGGTACGTTTTATGGCAGAACGCAGAGAATCTGAGCTTGAACAGTTCTGTGAACTACTGACCCAAAACTCACATATCGTTTACGGCTCGTGGGCAGAAAGAATGAGATGAACCCTGCTATAAGTGATGTGGATTCTTGCCAGTATTATGCTCTTCTTGGCATAGATTGCTAAGATGAACGGTGTGAACGAACAGCAACTATTAGGCCCTCAAGAGATTCGTGAACTTGCAGATTCTCTTGGTATTCGGCCCACGAAAACTTTGGGACAGAACTTTGTGATTGACCCGAATACGATTCGTCGTATCGTGGCAGCAGCACATATTGATCCTCATGAAACTGTCCTTGAAGTTGGGCCTGGGCTTGGTTCTTTGACCCTTGGACTCTTAGACGCTGCTGCTGCTGTCGTTGCAGTTGAGATAGACCCTCCACTGGCACAACAACTTCCACACACAATAGAACGCTTCAGAGCAGAACGGGCGGAAAACCTTAGCGTTATTCACAGTGATGCCATGAAGGTATACCAGCTTGAACAAAACCCTACTGCGCTGGTTGCAAATCTTCCCTATAACGTTGCTGTTCCTATCCTGATTCACCTGTTCACCCATATTTCTTCACTACGTCATGCTTTGGTCATGGTTCAAGAAGAAGTTGCTCAACGTCTTGCAGCAGTTCCCGGCTCAAAAATTTATGGTGTGCCCTCGCTCAAAGCCAGCTGGTTCTGTGAAGTCTCTCAGGCTGGAATTATCGGTAAGAATGTCTTTTGGCCTGCCCCTAAAATCAATTCTGGGTTAGTATCCTTTACCCGACGTGAGCAACCTTTATCGGATGTTCGTCAAGAACTAGTTTTTTCTATCATCGATGCGGCGTTTGCTCAACGTCGTAAGACTCTACGCGCTGCTTTGGGTGTTTGGGCCGGTTCGCCGGCTCAAGCTGAAGAGATCCTTAACCATGCTGGGATTGATTCATCATTGCGTGGTGAGAAGCTTTCCATTCATGATTTTGTTCGTATCGCTGAATCAGCTCGCGATCTTGGCTATGACCACGGCTCAATGACTCGCGGACAAGCTCACTAAAGGGTAGAAGAGGTTAGAACCTATGAGTGCTTCCCAACCATCAGTTGTTGCTTACGGATACGGCAAAGTTAATATGTATTTTGCGGTAGGTGCCCCCGAAGCTAACGGCTATCATCCTGTTGCCAGCTTGTACGCTTCAACTTCATTAAAAGAAACTATTAGTATTCATAGCACTAAAAATGCCGGTATAACGCTCAGTGCAGAAGTTGCTTCTGATTCATTACTAGACCAAATGCAACAAGACGGAGTGTTCGATCTATCTGTTGTTCCTTTAGACTCTCGTAATCTTGCGTATCGTGCTGCTGAGGCTGTTCTGCACGAACATGGGCTAGGAACACATGACGTTGCATTCCGTATTCACTTGGTGAAAGCTGTTCCTGTTGCTGGTGGTATGGGTGGCGGTTCAGCTGATGCTGCAGCAACAATTCGCGCCGTAGATGAGTTTCTCCTCAAAAGTTCTATGACAACATCATTACTACCTGATAGCGCATACCACCGTATTGCAGCATCTTTAGGCGCTGACGTTCCTTTTGCCCTTCACACGGGTGTCGCTATTGGCAGTGGGGTAGGAGATCAACTTCAGCTTCTGGAACTACCTTCTACCGTGGAGCCTTTACCTGTTGTGCTGGTTTCTTCAGCCCAAGGGCTTTCTACACCAACCGTCTTTCATGAGTTGGACAGGGGTCGTATGCACGGAGATTATCCACCTGCAGAAGATGTTTTGGCGGTTCCCGACGGTCTTTTAGAAGCTTTGGTCGCCGATACCGCACCTATTGCTCGTCTCTATGAAATTTCACGGTATATCCGTAACGATTTAGGGGCACCTGCCTGTACCTTAGCTCCAGAACTAACGAAGGTATTAGGGATCGATTCCGAAGGACTTATTGCAAGTTTTGTATCAGGCTCTGGCCCCACCATTGTTTTGCTGATGGACTCGGCAGAAGAAGCTCAAAAACTTGCATCGTCTTTGCGGAGACGCGGCGGTTACGCTATCGCTGCATACATTCAATAACATCAAAATGGGGTGTGCGAAAATTCTTAGTTTCGCACACCCTCTTTTAGGTTCTTATCGGTAGAACCTGCGAGGCAGGTCATACATGAAAGGGGCCACTTTATATGTCATCTTCCAAATGAAAAGACAGATAAGAGTCACCATAATAGAAATTCCCCAAGGCAAGAGAAGATATTCTAGTTTGGAGAATTGTAGACCAAAGACTACCAGTGTAGCTCTTGTCACGAAGTCGAGGATAACCATATGTAAGGCATAAACGGGTAAAGTTCTGAAACCTAAGTAACGTGTGAGTTTGTTAATGCCGTTGATTTTGTCGATTTGGTCGCAGAGCCAAATGAACCACGCCAGTGCTATAGGGCCTACAAAGGCTTCAGCCCATGGGAAATAGGTACGGAAACCCCAGATTGCATAAACTATAAATGAGGCGAAGAAAACGGCAGTTAACGTTATTCCCTGGAATACAGAAACTTTAGGAACAACGTTGAGTATTTTCGTTCCATACCACGCACCAATCATGAAATAGATGAGGTAATGGAGGCAGTGGTCCCAACCCCACGAACTAGTTTTGATGATGTCAGTCGCGTAGAGGAAATAAATCGTCAGCAGTACTGGGAACTGTATAGATTTGGGTATTTTGAGGGTAAGACGCCAGTACGCGTAGAAGAGCATCAGCGCGAAGAAGTACCACAATTCTGAATGAAGCATTAACGTTACTTTAGCCCAATGCAGAAGTTCGGTTGTGAGATTGGTTTCTGTTCTAACCGAGACAAGAACGACCTGCATAAGAGCGTAAAAGAGACTCCATACAATGTAGAGATATCCTAAACGTGCTACTCGGTTAACCCAATATTTATCAGCTGGTTCGTAGACTTTCTTATAAAGAAATATGCCTGAGACAAGACACAGAGCAGGCATCCTGAAAAGAATAAGAAAATCATCAAAGAGAAGAAGCCAACGAGGCACAGATAAGCCTATATTATGTTGAATAAATAGAAGGACGTGATGGTATATCACGAAAAATACAGCTATTCCTCGTGTTGTATCAATCCATTGTGCTCGTGTTGTTTTGGGTTTTTTTGATATCTGTGCAGAAGATACCGGTTGTGCGTGGGACATAATTCCTCTGAAGAAAACGGTGATGGATAAAGCAAAATAAAAATATCTAGTTAAGGGGACGAATACTATCTAACTTTTGTTGATTCCATGAAGTCCATTGCAAGAATTTACTGCGTTTCATCGGACCCTCAGCCGCAAACTTAATTCTTTCATCAGGTTTTCCTGAAGAAATATTTTCCCAGACCTGTTGAATTTGCTCATCGCTAAGCTTGCTACCAGCTTCCCAGTGCGGGGCAAACCATGAGAGGTCTTCACCTGTAAGCTTACTGCTTTCTGTTCCTTGGCGAACTTTGCGTGCAATCTGTTGTACGCCTCGATACTGGACGTGGATAATGTCTAAGTCACAGGATTGTTTTCCTAAACGGGCAACATTATGGTTGCCAGGCCAGATAATGGCTAATGGGTGCGTTTTAAAAGCAACTTTTCCAGGGAAAGAATTTGCGGTATCCATGATTAGTTCTGTATTTTTGAGATCTTGTGGCGAATCAATAACAGGTACTGTGTGATGGAAACGAGCATATATAACGGAAGAATCTGTGTTTTTAAGGAATGATTTGAGGGTTGTGGAGGGTGCATACCAAAACTCGTCAGCGTCAAATGGAATAATCCAGCGCGCACCACGTTGCCACGCAATATGAGATAGCCATGTCATTTTCTCTGATTGGGTATGTTCAATAACGGTATCTCGAGAAATAAGTATTCGAGGGTCATTTGCTGCTTTTTCTTGGAGATATTCCCAAGTGCCGTCACTCGAAAGATTATCGGCGATAAGGAGTTTATCTATTCCTTGCGCAAGAAAATGGTCAATAACTAGAGGAAGTACATCTATCTCATTTTTAACGACGCTTACTGCCCATAACTCCTCTCGTTTGAGGGTTCTTGGGGGCAACGTCGAATGAAGCTGCATTCCTTTAATAGCTTTATATTGAGCTTTTATTTTGTCTTTGCTATTACGCTGTTTAAAGGAGTAACTTATTTGCCCTAACTCAGTGCGCAATGTGCTGAGAATTTTTTTCATGATTTTCCCCTTGGTAAACGGTGATTAAAGTTCGTATCAAATGCGGACGTACTGAGTATAAACTACTCAAGAATTTCGGAGAGCTCGAGCCAACGTAGCTCTAGTTCTTCGATAGAAGCGTCAAGTTCACTGATATCTTGCTGTAGTTTTCCTAACCCCGCAAAATCGGTAGGGTCGTGTTCTGCCATGATGGAAGAAATGCGTTCTTTTTCTGAACTGAGTTTAGACATCTTTCGATCTATCTGGTTCATTTCTTTTTGAGCTGCGCGAAGTTCTGCCCCAGAAACTTTGGGCTGAGCGTCATCTTCTGCAGAATTTTTGTGGAGTGCGTATGCTCCAGAGCCGTTTCCTGCAGAGCTTCCGCCCTTTCCCATAGCAGAAAGATTCACGTATTCTTCAACCCCGCCGGGTAGATGTCGGAAGTTTCCATCAATAATGGCGTATTGCTGGTCGGTTACACGTTCCATCAGATATCTGTCGTGTGAGACAACAAGTAGTGTTCCTGGCCAGGTATCTAGTAGGTCTTCCATGGCTGCGAGCATGTCTGTATCAAGGTCGTTAGACGGTTCATCGAGGATGAGGACGTTTGGCTCGTCTAAAAGAATGAGTAAAAGTTGTAAACGTCTTTTCTGCCCACCTGATAAATCTTTAACAGGGGTAGATAACTGTGCTGTTGTAAACCCTAAACGTTCAAGGAGCTGTCCAGGTGTCATTTCTTTGCCGTCGGCAACATATGAGGTTTTTTTGCGAGAGATTACTTCTGAAACTCTGTCATGTTCAACTTCTTTGAGTCCCTCTAGTTGCTGAGTAAGCGTCGCAATTTTGACGGTCTTTCCGTGCTTTACTTTTCCGCTAACCGGTGTAACGGCACCCGTAACTAGTCCTAGAAGCGTTGATTTTCCAGCACCGTTAACGCCAAGTATCCCCGTGCGTTCTCCTGGAGCAATATGCCAAGTGATATTTTTGAGGACTTCTTTTGACTGTTGCGGGTTTTCTGGATCAGGGTAGCTGACAGAAACATTTTCGATATCGACAACGTCTTTCCCTAAACGTGAAACTGCCATCCGCGATAGTTCGATGGTGTTGCGTGGGGGAGGGACATCTGCAATGAGTTCGTTGGCGGCTTCAATACGGAACTTTGGTTTTGAGGTGCGTGCTGGTGCACCTCGTCTCAACCATGCAAGTTCTTTGCGCATGAGGTTCTGACGTTTTGCTTCGGCCACTGCTGTTTGCCGATCTCTTTCGACGCGTTGCAGGATATAAGCTGCGTAACCACCTTCAAATGGTTCGACGATTCCGTCATGCACTTCCCATGTGTCAGTACAGACTTCGTCAAGGAACCACCGGTCGTGTGTGACGGTGAGTAATCCACCAGCATTTTTGGACCACCGATTTTTGAGGTGGTTTGCTAGCCATGTAATAGCTTCTACGTCGAGGTGGTTTGTGGGCTCGTCGAGCATGAGAACGTCCCAGTCTCCAGCTAATAGTGCTGCTAGTGCGACACGTCGTCGTTGCCCTCCTGAGAGGGAAGAGACGCTGGCGTCCCAATCAAGGTCTTGTACAAGACCGTTGATAACATCACGAATTTTAGGGTTTGATGCCCACTCATATTCTGGTGTGTTACCAACAATTGCTTCACCGACGGCGTGCTCATTGTTGAGAGTGTCAGCTTGGGTGAGGAATCCAATGCGTGTTCCAGAACGGACGGTTACTTTTCCGCTGTCTGGTTGTAATCGTCCTGCAAGCAAGGAAAGGAGTGTTGATTTTCCGTCACCGTTTTTACCGACGATGCCGATACGGTGTCCTTCGTTAACACCTACGGTGATGCCTTCAAAGATAGTGCGTGTAGGAAACTCTAAATGGAGTGATTCTCCGCCAAGTAAATGTGCCACATGTATAGCCTACATAGCTTGGTGTGTTTATGTGGTGCTTTGGGCTAGAGCGGTAGAGTGTTTTAGTGTGAGTATTTTCTAAACGAGGAGTAATACCCTGTTTAGGGGACAGCTGATAATTAGTCGGTTGCGTTAAGGAAGTCTTGCTAAAATTAGACTTTGAGTCAAAATATCTTATTGGCACAAAACGTATCTAAGGAAAGAGGAGCATGGCGAGATTTGGCCTAGGGGCGTTAAAGAACCTTCTTGGAGGAAACAAACAGCGTAAACACGAGGTTTTTTCACCCGCCACACCTAAAGCTCCTAACCCATCCACAGGGCAGGCTGCTGTCGTTACCCCGCCCACAGGGAAAACTTCTATCGTTGCAAAGGAATCTCCTGTAGTTTCGATTACTCCTGCTGCACCTGTGTCACGAAAAATACCTGAGGGTGCGAAAAAGATTCTTTTTGTCTGTACCGGAAATATTGCACGTAGTGCTTCTGCCCAGTACCTTGCGCAATCTATGGTGCCTTCTGATTCGCCGTGGATTTTTGATAGTGCAGGAACTGGTGCTGTTGTTGGCAGTCCGGTGGCTTCACACATTGATAAGGAGCTGGAGCGTCGTGGAGTGCCGTATCTTGGGCATCAAGCGAAGCAGATTAATACCCGACTCTTAGCTGAGTCGGAATTAGTATTGGTGATGGAGCGTGCCCATCTTGACTGGATTGTGCAGGAATGGCCGCAATACCGTTCTAAGGTGCGTTTGTTGCGTGAGATGTCTCGCCTGCGTGAGGGTGCTGGACGTCGTTCAGACCCTATTTCGTATATGAAACAGCACGATAGTGAACCCCTCGCTAAAGACGATATCGCTGACCCTTATCGGCGTGGTGCTAAGGCTGCACAGAAAGCTGTGAAAGAAATTGAAGAATCTCTCAACGTGATTATTGCGTGGCTAGGACACTAAGAATAATAAAAGTGGGATAAATCAAAGCGCGGGAATTTTGATATTCGCTTAGCTTTGGTATGATAGTGAATCGTCTGGTTGATTCAAGGTCTACAAACCGAGAAAATACTGACAATCCGCCATGGTGTAATAGGCAACACAGCGGCCTTTGGAGCCGTTATTCTAGGTTCGAGTCCTAGTGGCGGAGCAAGGTTAACTTCAGCTATATAGATAACTACATTGAAGTAACCGTTTCCCACCCTCGAGGAGTCCTAAACTGTGAATATCGCAGAAAAACTCGCCCCGTCCGCTGTTATTGTTCTAGCCGCTGGGGCTGGGACTCGCATGAAATCTGAGATGCCAAAAGTCATGCATGGCATCGGAGGGCGTTCAATGGTAGAGCACGCAATTGCTGCGGCTCGTGAACTCAATCCTAAAAAATTAGCTGTTGTTGTTCGACATCAACGAGAACGTGTCGCTGAACATGTCGTAGCGTTCGACAGTGACGTGCATATTGTGGATCAAGATGACATTCCCGGTACAGGTCGTGCTGTTGAAGTTGGTTTACTTGGTCTTGATGAACAAGGGGAAGTTTCTGGAACTGTTGTAGTTACTTACGGAGACGTTCCCCTTTTGCGTGCTCAGACACTGCAAGAGCTAATTGCTTTTCACGAAAAAGACCATAACGCAGTCACTGTGCTGACAGCACACCTTGATGAGCCTGGTGCTTATGGGCGTATCGTCCGTAATCAGGCTGGTGAAGTCACCGCCATTGTCGAAGCGAAGGACGCTACCCCCGAACAACTGGTCATCACCGAAATTAACTCGGGTATTTACGCTTTTGACGCTAAAGTTCTTCGTGAATCTCTTGCGCAGGTAACAACTGATAACGCACAAGGCGAAAAATATATTACAGATGTTCTTCACATCGCTCGTGAAGCAGGACATCGCACCGCCGCCCTTGCGATTGACGATCGCTGGGAAGTTGAAGGGGCAAATGACCGTGTACAGCTAGCTCAGCTTGGACGAAAACTTAACGACCGTACCCTAGAACTGCATATGCGTAACGGCGTCACCATCGTAGATACACAAAATACATGGATTGACTCCACTGTAGAAATTGACCCAGACGTTACTATTCTTCCTGGCACACAGCTACACGGTACAACGCGTATCGGAACTGGGTCCATTATCGGACCTGATTCCACCCTGACAGATGTTACTGTCGGTCAGCGTGCTCAAGTGTCACGCACTCATGGCTCAGAAGCAACCATCGGCGATGATGCTACTGTTGGGCCTTTCGCATACCTTCGTCCCGGAACTGTTCTCGGCGAATCTGGTAAAATCGGCACATTCGTCGAAACAAAGAATGCAACCATCGGTAAAGGTTCAAAACTTCCTCACCTCTCATATGCCGGTGACGTTACCATCGGAGACCACTCCAATATCGGTGCTGCCTCTATTTTTGTCAATTACGACGGAGTCAATAAACACCGATCAACTATCGGCTCATATGTTCGCATGGGCTCAGATAACATGTATGTTGCTCCGGTTAATGTCGGCGACGGCGCGTATTCCGGCGCCGGAACAGTTATTCGACAGGATGTTCCTGCCGGTGCGCTAGCTGTTAACGTAGCTCCCCAGCGTAATATCGAAGGCTGGGTTGTCAAAAACCGCGCAGGTACGGAGGCAGCTGAAGCTGCTGAAGCTGCGGGTGCAGAAGCGAAAAACTCTTCCGAGGAGAGCAAAAAATAAAATGACTGCAATTACTAATCCTGGCGAAAAGAAGATGGTTCTTGTTTCAGGACGAGCCCACCCAGAACTCGCCAAAGAAATTGCTCAAGAACTCGGATGTGAGGTTCTTCCTACTTCCGCATATACTTTTGCGAACGGTGAAACATACGTACGCTACGAGGAATCTGTTCGTGGTGCAGATGCTTTTGTGATTCAGTCTCACCCTGCTCCCATCAATGAGTGGGTGATGGAGCAACTCATCATGATTGATTCTCTCAAACGTGCGTCTGCCCGTTCTATTACTGTCGTTTCACCTTTCTACCCTTACGCTCGTCAGGATAAGAAGCATAAGGGACGTGAACCTATTTCTGCTCGTCTTGTTGCAGACCTATACAAAACTGCTGGTGCAGATCGTCTCATGAGCGTTGATTTACACACCGCGCAGATTCAAGGATTCTTTGACGGCCCCGTTGACCACCTCATGGCCATTCCACTGTTGGCGGAGCACGTACGAGATCAGGTTGAAGACATCAGCAATATCACTGTGGTATCTCCTGATACTGGACGAGTTCGAGTCGCTGAGCAGTGGGCAGAGCTACTCGGTGGGGCGCCCCTGGCCTTCGTCCACAAAACTCGTGACATCAATGTTCCTAATAAAGCTGTATCAAAAACAGTTGTGGGTAATGTTGAAGGCCGTACCTGTGTTCTAATTGACGATATGATTGACACCGGCGGAACAATTTCTGGCGCAGTTAAGGTGCTTACCGATAACGGTGCAAAAGATGTAATTATTGCGGCAACTCATCCCGTATTCTCTGATCCAGCAGTTGAGCGTCTCTCACAATCAGGTGCTTCTGAAGTGGTCGTGACTAATACCCTCCCCGTGGGAGAAGACCACCAATTCGAGAACCTCACAGTACTTTCTATTGCTCCACTTCTTGCTCGAGCAATTAAAGAAGTATTTGATGAAGGATCAGTAACCAGTCTTTTCAACGGACGCTCAAACTAAATATTTGTTTCAAACGTAACCAATAACAGGGTAGGGGAGCTCAGACTCTTTTACCCTGTTATTTGTTTTAGAATGCAGAAATTTGGGTAAGCCCTTATTTCGTGGCTAACTTTACAGTCTGAGCGTTCCTGTAATGTCGATAGCCCATTTATACTGAGTATAGCCATATATAAGTAGGGAAACTTTTGGAAGGGGAAACCTTTCACAGGCTAAAATTTTATCTTTGACTGTTCTATTTGAGAACATCTACAAAATATAGGGGTAGGGACAACCATACATGACGTATCGCACCGGTTTCGTTATGCATACCAGTATAAAAGTGCAAGTATCAGACTCATCCTGTGCTCATATTGCGCGGTCTAACTCTACTCTTGAGAACTTTGGTTACATCTACTCTAATTGCGATTTTGACGCATTATTTAGCAGAGACACCTTTCATCCCATCTATGACAACGCGGACTAGAGGAAGATACTTTTCATGAAAAAAATATACCAACGTATGAGAATACTCTTCCCTGGGAAGAAATTTATTTTCCTCATGCTCAACGTTCTAGGACTATTCCTCGTCGCGCTTTTTGATATGGTTGGCATCGCTGCAATTATGCCGATTATTCAGCTTGCAACAGGAAGCGAAATTACCGGATATCTAGCAATCATTTCAGATATTTTAGGAAACCCCGGACGTACTCAACTTATTGTCTATCTGAGTATTATTCTTGTCTTCTCTTTTATCTTTAAAGGTGTAGCATCACTGGCCATCAAATGGTGGAGCTCCGGATTTATTGCGCATCAACAAACTGCCGCTTCGGTAAGTCTCTTACACCGATACATGAACGAACCGTATCTTGTGAACCGCCACCGAACAACCGCCGAAATTCTGCGCACTATCAATGACGCTACCGGTCAAGCATACGCAATATATTCTGGTGGTATTCTGGCGGCGTTAGGCGAGCTGTTCACTATCTTGGTCCTCATGCTTCTGCTACTTGCGGTGATGCCAGGAACAGCCCTCATCGCATTCGCCTACTTTGGGTTCTTCGCCTTTATCTTGCAATATTTCTTGAAGAAGAAAAACACTGAACAAGGTATTAAAATCATGGAATCCTCGGTGAGCGCTATGAATGCGGCCCTAGAATCAATCGTTGGCTTCCGCGAAAACCGTATGCACGGGGTAACCGCACGCCATGTACACCGTTACCAAGACAAGCGTCTGATTGCGGTAGAGGCCTCTCGTCGAGGAACTTTCTACCAAGACCTCCCCAAATACATGTTAGAGGTTATCTTCATTGTCGGTATTGCCCTATTACTTGGTATTTTGACGAGCCAAAATGGTTCTTCCTCCGCCGCGTTCTTAATACTTTTTGCTGGTGCTTGTGTTCGTGTGCTACCTAGCTTTACCCGACTCGTCGCATCTATTGGAAACGTCCGAGTCGGATCGAAAGCTATTGAAATCATCGAAAAAGATTTAGAGACAATTTCAAAGAATGGGGGACTTTCTCTCATTCGACAAGATCCGCCTATCGGTTGTTTTGCGAAAGTGAATGAATCAACCATTCCTGTTGCTTTAGAGGTTAAGAACCTTAACTTCAAATATCCTGACGGACATCAAAACGTTCTGAACAATATCAACCTCAGCGTTCCTCAAGGAACCTCTATCGCCTTTGTCGGAGGCTCTGGATCTGGTAAAACAACCCTTGTTGATATTATTCTCGGGCTCATCGAACCCGATCAAGGTGACGTTTTATGCAACGGAAAATCTACTCGTGAAAATCCTGAAGAATGGTTCTCTCGAGTAGGGTATGTTCCCCAGAGCGTATTTTTAGGTGACTCAACCATCAAAGAAGCTATCGCTTTCGGTCTACGAGAAGAAGAAATTGACCTTGAGCGTGTCTGGGAATGTATCCGTATCGCAGAGTTAGAAGATGTCATTAACTCCATGGAGCACGGCATTGACCAAATGATTGGTGAGCACGGAGCACGTCTTTCTGGAGGACAACGACAGCGTCTAGGCATTGCACGTGCTATGTACCGCCGTCCTTCTCTACTTGTACTTGATGAAGCGACCTCGGCTTTAGACAATGAGACTGAACATCGTATCACTCAAACTATTAACCGAATTGCACAAGAAATTACCGTCATCATCGTAGCTCACCGTCTTTCAACGGTAAGAAACGTCAATCAGCTGGTGTTCTTATCTCAAGGCGAGGTGAAGAGTATCGGTACATTTGAACAAGTTCAAGCAAGTAACCCCGAGTTCGCTAACCTCGTAGAATTGGGGCAGCTAGGGTAATACCACCCCGTAAAGAACAGATAAAAACGGTGGGTGGAGAAAACTTTTAAGTTTTTCTCCACCCACCGTTTGATATATCAGCTAAGTACTTCTGATACTTCTGACCAGCTCTGTGGGGTTTTGGTAGCTAAAGTTGTCAACTTGCCTTTAGGCCTCCACGCAACGACTTCAGGGACTTCTTGGCCTGTTACTAACTTATTCCATAATTCTTCTAGCTCGGCATCACTAGATTCTCCGAGAACTCGCCAATGGTAGCCAAGTTCTTGAGGCAGGTTAGTTAGTTCTAAACTACGAGCACCCTGACGAATCTTGCGAATAAACTGTTCTAAAGAACGCCACGGACGATGAATAATCATGAGTTTTTCGAGTTCTGGAACGCCTGAACGAAGGACAGCATGATTACCCATCTGAACGATACTATGTTTTGTGGGTTTAAAAGCAACCTTAACATCATGGTGTGCTTGTGTATCGATAAGCCAAGTACCATCAGGTTGAGGAAACTGATTATAGATGCTTGCTTGTAGTATTCTTGATCCAGAAGAATTCTCTTTTAACACCTGTGATAAAGATCCGTCTGTGCCATACCAGAACTCATCTGCATCAAAAGGAACAACCCACTGGGCACCATGAGCCAAAGCAAGGTCGCTGAGAATGGTCATCTTTGCTGATTGGTAATACGCTGGTTCATGGTCTTTACCAACTATAAGAGGGTACTTTTGAGACAAGTCTTGAAGCATCGCGTAGGTAGAGTCAGTAGACAGATTGTCAACAACAAGTATTTGATCGATTCCTTGTGCATAGAGGTGCTCAATCGAATCAATAATAACGTCTTGTTCATTTTTAACCATAGCTACTGCCCATATACCAGAAACATGGGGGAGTGCAGGTAACTCAAAGTGCTCTTGAACGTTCTGTAATTGTTGTGCAAACTCTGGGTCTTGTCTTAAACGACGTGCCTGATGAATTTTTTGAACGTCAGTACGAGCTAAAAAAGCACGGTGTTTGAGTTGCTGTAAGAGATGTTTAATATGAGACACGTATTTATCTTTCACTTTCTAACCAACTATGATACCCGTCGGTGGGGGTAACTGCAGTCCATGATTGCAGGTGTTGAAAAGGCGCTTGAGAAGTTCGATGGTCAATCTTCTGCTCTAGCTCATGTACATTTGGTGCCCACACCTGAGCATTCTGCCGTACTGTAGCGACATAAGCGCCCCAATAGCCAAAGGTCGTATTCGTTAGGATAATGTGGCGAGATACCGCTAATGCGGCAAAATCGCCGAACATTCCATAACCTATTTTTTCAAACTGTGTTGGTGCAATATCTTCAAGGAACCCAAGATGTTCGGCACACCATTGAGTGTCATCACTGGTCACAAGAATATTGCTTGGTGCATGAACTTTGAGCATGTGCTGTGTTGCTTCACGAAGATAGGCAACGGTATCAATCCCAAAGTTTTTATGAATATGAGCGTGCGAGTAGTAATCTCCTCTACGAACATTAATAACGAGAGTGTCTTCTCCTACATATTTTTGTGCGTGAGCAATTTTTTGTTGAAAATGCTCAGAGGACAAGAGAACTTCGTGAACAAAACGTTGTATCTGTTCCTCGGTAAATTGTTCGCGGATGCGTTGATGCATTCCTATCTCACGAAGTGAACGAAAACGTATTTTTTGAGCATCAAGAGTGAAATCTTTAAGGAGGGGGAACTCTTCTAACCAAACATCCATGCCGGGCATCTGTGCAACATATACGTCGTTGCCTGTTTCGTGATGTTCAGCATGGGCTTTCATCCATTCGTAGAGCCAATTCCCTCCACGCGCAATACGGGGTATTAAATACACCTTTTCTGGCCCAGTTCGCACGACGCTAATGCATTTAGCTATTACTTGTCGTGTACGATACTTCACAACGTTTTGAGCTTTTGCTAAACCAGTATTGCGCTTTGTGTAGGAACTAATACGTTCATTCTCTTCTTCTGTAGACAAAAGAAACCCCTATATGTTTGGAAATGACGAGTGTGGTAGAGGTTGATCTTCAAACTCAACGGAGTGGAAGTCTCTATAGAAATCATAACGAGATTTTTCTATTGCGGTGGTGCTGTTAGATGATAAAACGTGAACTCAACAAAATATGCGATGTCGTATGATACGTCAGAATTCATGAGGAATTTCTCGTTAGAGGATAGACTGTCGTGCTTCTTTTCTAGGCTAGTATGAACTAAGAAAGAAATGAAATAGTTAGAACGAGGAAATACGTGAATAAAACTACCTCAATATCAGTAGTTATTCCGTTCTACGGTAATCCCGCAGATACGATGCCTCTTATCGAGCAGCTACAGTCTCAAGAGCTTTCTATTCCTTTAGAAATTATTGTTTCAGATGATTGTTCCCCTACACCATTTCCTGATTTAGAGGGCGTTACCGTCGTTCGTCGTAAACTCAACGGCGGTTTTGGCAAAGCTGTCAATTCTGGTATCGAGGTTGCCCAATCTGATTGGGTTTTTGTTCTCAACAGTGATTTAACGATTGGGCCAACTTTTATTGCAGATATGCTCAGCCAAAAGGAACGCCATGGGGTAGGTGTATATAGCCCTCAGGTTGTTGACCACGACGGGAAAGGTCAGTGGGTAGGACGAAAATTCCCGACTGCTTTCCATCATGCTTGTGAATGGTTTACACCTCTTGCCCGTTTTAAGGGGACTACCTGGTGGCATCGCTTGGTAGGGCACGATACTCGGTGCGTTACCGGAAAGACCGTTCACACTGATTGGGTAGTGGGTGCGTGCATGCTCCTGCCTGTTGAACCATTCCGTGCTATCGGGGGATTCGACCCTCGTTTTTATATGAATAGTGAAGAAGTCGATTTACAGAAACGTTTAACCGAGAATGGCGTACCATCTATTTTTGCCGGAGAAGTGAGCGTTGAACATGTCGGCGGTGGATCTTCTGCTGACGATAAACGTATTGGTTGGCTGGTTGACTCTCGATTTATATACGCAGAAAAATGGGGCTTCAAAAAACAACTTCACCGTTCCCTAACTGCTGTTAGCTACGCTAATTTTCTCGTCAACGTTGTACGTTCTTTACGAAATAAGGATGTTCATGCGCAAAGTATTCTTTCTAAAGAACTCAGTTATCTGAAAGGCCATTAGAAAATGAATATTGCTCAAAAGATTATTGAGTCTGTCCCCTCTGTTCGCTGGCATATATCTGCTGTTCTTTCAAAGACTCTTTACGCCAAAGGATTCAAAGAATTTGGTCATGGCAGCACTATTGTCTCACCTCTAAAAATGCGTGGTGTTGATTCCATTTGTATTGGCGAAAACGTCACTATCTATGAGGGCAGCTGGTTGCAAGCCGAATCTGGTGGGACTTTATCCATCGGCTCAGGAACATATATCGGGCATCGAACGCACCTTCATGCTGTTAAACCAGTATCGATTGGTGAAAAATGCGTTATCGCCGATAACGTCATGATTAACTCTGGAGAACATAGCCGTGAGGATCTATCTCACATTGTCTCTCGTGGTGAAATTAGGGTTGGACATCAAGTCTTTATCGGACAGAACGCGGTAGTGCTAGCTGGCGTCACGATTGGTGATGGTGCCATTATCGGTGCCGGTGCTGTTGTGACAAAAGATGTTCCTGCTGGGGCAGTGGTTGCCGGTGTTCCTGCTAAACCTCTAAACTAATTAAAAATACTCGTATCTTATCTATATAAAATTTAGGGAAACATGAAAATTCTACTAACTGGCGGAGTCGGCTTTATCGGTCTGAAAACCGCAAAAAAACTTGTTGAACAAGGACATGAAGTTGTTGCGCTCGATAGCTTGTTAGAGCAAGTGCATCAAGATATTGAATCAGAAAAAGCGCAGTTCCCCGGAAAAATTATTGTTGGCGACGTGGCGCTTCCCGAAACATGGGAGAACCTCGAAGGTGCTGATGCCATTATTCACCTTGCGGCTGAGACCGGAACAGCCCAGTCTATGTACGAAACTGAGCGTTACCGTAGCGTGAACGTTGACGGTACTCGATATGCAGCAGAATATGCTGTTAAATGGAATGCTCCTCTTGTCTCACTGAGCTCACGAGCTGTTTATGGAGAAGGTTCTGCCGAGCATGCAACTAAAGAGTCAGATCCTCACAAACCATTGTCTGTATATGGTGAAACTAAATCTGAGGGTGAAGATATCGTCCGTGAGGTAGTTGCTGGCAAAGTACCGGCAACTATCGTCCGCCCACAGAACGTTATCGGTCCGGGACAAGCCCTCCATAACCCCTATACCGGCGTATTGGCGGCTTTTCTTGCACGCCTTCGTGAGGGTAAGAACCTTTCTGTGTATGGGGATGGTACTCAAACCCGTGACTTCATCCACGTAGAAGATGTCGCAGATATTCTGATTTGGGCGTTAACAAACCTCCCTGAACTGGACGAATCTCCCCGTATTATTAACGCTGGTTCAGGTGAGCGTATTACCTTAGACCAACTAGCTCAGTATTCTATTGACGCTGTCCCTGGTGGTTCTGAAGCGATAATCGAACACGTAGATATCAAACGAGCTGGCGATATTGATCATGCTCTTGCTGATATGTCTTATGCGTATTCTTTGGGCGCACCTCAGGCGCGTTGGAGTGCACGTGAAGCAATCGCTGACTTTATTCAGAAGTCTTGGAAAGCTCCTGGTGCAGATAGTTCTGCCTGGGAGACTGCTCTAGAAGAACTCACTGAGCGGGGCCTTGCAGAGCATAATGACTAAACCGAAATTACTCTTAGTTTCTCCTGGGTTCCATGGTTATTGGATGACGATTCGAGATTCTATCGTCCGCCTAGGCTATGAAGTTGTCGCCCACGTTTATGATGCTCCTGGAAATATTCAAGAACGTATTACGAATAAAATCTTGCATGATCTTCCTGAACGTTTTCGTCCAGAGAATTTAGAGCATCAGGTTACGGAGAAAGCTATTGCTGTTTTCTCGGAGCAGAAACCAGATATTGTCTTGGTTGTCAAAGGTGACCAGCTTGGCCACCGTTGGTGGGAGACCCTTGAACGTTCAGGGGTTCGTTATGGTACGTGGATGTACGATGAGCTTCGTCGTATGCGCTATACCGACGAGTTGCTTTACCACATCGGTCCTATCGCAAGTTATAGTCCTGCCGACGTACAAGACCTAAAATCTCGTGGTTTTGATGCTATTGATGTTCCTTTAGCTTATGACTCACACATGAAGATTGCGCCTTCAAAGGAAACATATATTAGTTTTGTCGGTGCTCGCTATGAGGGGCGTGAACGTATGCTTAAGGCTCTTCATCAGGCAGGTATTCCAGTTCGAGCTTATGGTAAACAATGGTCACGTCACTGGTGGGACGTAGCACGAACTCGTCAGCTTAAAGACCCCGGTTTGCCGACTGGTCGCGATTTAGATCGCTCTCAGGCATACGGTGTGATGGCGGCGTCACCCGGAACACTCAACATTCATGGAGACCAAGACGGCTTTACGATGCGCACCTTTGAGGCTTCTGGTGTTGGGGGTCTACAAATTATTGATCGTGACGATGTCATTCGATACTATGAGCCAGGGACTGAAGTGTTGACGTATTCTTCTACCGCAGAGCTCATCGAGTTATGCCGACGTATCGTTGCTGACCCACAGTGGGCTCAGAAAATTCGTGAAGCAGGGAAACGCCGTACGTTAGCAGAACATACATTTGATGAGCGCGTCAAAGTCTTGGAGACTTTATGGCTTTAAAATTTCCTCGCGATTTGTCTACTTGGCAACAATGGCAAGCTAACTCTAAACCAGAACAACGAGTAAAAAACCTACTTCGTAAGCTGAAGGGACGTCAAGAACAAAACATCGTATCCTGCGCTGTTTCAGGTGTTCTGCATATGAATCATCCTGAACCTGAGCTCTTGATTGTTCTTGAATCGACTTCTCCTACTTCGGTTGTTTCTTTGTTGCGTCCCGTAGAGTATCTGAAGGATTCTCGGGTTGCAGTGATTGCTCCTATAAACGTTGAGTATCTACTTCCTCAAGGGCCATGGCAGGTTCAAGAGGTCGATACCGATGTTCTTACACAACACCGCGATATTAAGGTTGTTTTAGCTGCTGGGCATTATCTTCCATTAGGCGCTGCCGTGTACCGTGATGCTCAGAAGATGGGCTGGGAGTTTATCGTTGTTCAGCACGGATTGATGACACCTTTTGCCCCTCCACTTCCAGAAAATTCAACTTTATTAGCTTTTAGTGATGCTGATGGTGATTTTTGGCGCTCGGGAAGAGAAGATATTACTGTTCATACAGTAGGCTCTCAACTATTTTATGAAGCGGCGCAGAAACCCAAAGTTGATATTGAGAGTATTGATTCTACTCCGGTGTTTTTAGGGCAGATGCATGGCGCTGAGCTACCGCGTTTATCTTTTGCTCTGGCTGGGTATAAATTCTGTCTAAATCACGGTGCAATCTATCGACCACATCCTTCGGAAAAGGATAAACTGTCTTTAATAACTCATAAATTATGGGGACAACGAGGAATAACTGTGGACACGTCCGCAATCCCTCTTAATGAGATGACTCATCCAGTCGTTTCAATCTTCTCGACGGGAGTCTTAGAAGCTGCTATTCGAGGTATTCCTTCTTGGGTGTATCACCCTAAACCAGAACCATGGCTTATTGAGTTTTGGGAACGGTACGGCATGAATCGTTGGGGCGATTCTCCCACTGAACCTCCGGTTCAACCATGTACCGCACCCGCTGATACTATCGCTCGCATCATCGCAGAAAAATTGGAGAAATAATGCGCATTCTATGCGTTATTCCTGTGCGCGGAGGTTCTAAGGGAATCCCCCGGAAAAACCTCAAACTCATCGCAGGTAAACCTCTGGTTGCATGGACTATTGAACAAGCTCTTGAAGCACAAGAGGCTCTGGCACCAGAACACATTATGGACGTCATCGTTTCAACAGACGACCACGAACTCGCAGATATCGCTCGTGAATATGGGGCTGAAGTTCCTTTTATGCGTCCTGCTCATTTAGCGGAAGATACTACAGCTACTGAGCCTGTTATCGAGCACGCTATTGAGTTTGTCGAAGAGCAGGGACGACGCCCTGACGCTGTGATGCTTTTACAAGCAACAAGCCCCGTTCGTTTACCTGGCACTCTTGAACATGCCGTCCGTCAATTTGCTAGCTCTGATTCTGACTCTATGGTGGGAGTCATTCCTATCGGTCCTTTCATCTGGACTGCTACAGAACCACCGCAAGCTCAATATGAGGTGATGGCTCGTCCCCGCCGTCAAGAACTGACCCGCGAAACCTACCGTTACCGTGAAAACGGCTCAATGTATATCACGGCCACCGAAATTTACGAAAAGTACCATAACCGTCTTGCCGAGAATATTGAGCTTTTCTTACTCGACGAGGTAGAAGGCGTTGACATTGACGCACCTATTGACTTTGCTGTAGCCGAACACCAGCTCAACGAGATTCTTAAGACCCATAACGAAAGTAGCTCCTCATGATTATCGAACGTAATACCACCCCCTATGTAGTGTTTTCTGAGGATCCCGTTCTCACCGCTCTACAAAAAATTTCTGCAAACCAACAGCGCATCATCTTTCTTGTAAACGAGTCCGGTGTGCTTCAAGGCGCTCTGTCTGATGGAGATTTCCGTCGCTGGTTGATCGCTCACCCCACCGAATCTTTGGAAACTTCTGCCCTTGAGGTTGCGAATAAGAACGTTCACAGTATGCCTTTTGGCACGGATACGGCAGCTCTCAAAGCAGAATTCGCTAAAGGTATCTCCCATCTTCCACTCGTCGATGAGCGAGGACACCTTATTGCTATTGCTATGAACGAACAGGATGTTCTTCGTATCGGTAAACATGAGATTACCCAAGACAGCCCAGCATTCATCATCGCAGAAATTGGAAACAACCACCAAGGTGATGTCGATTTAGCAAAGCGTCTTGTTGACCTTGCAGTAGAAACCGGCGCAGACGCTGTGAAGTTCCAGCTACGTGATATGGATGCGCTATACCGTCAAGCAGGTTCTCAATCTGCAGGTGAAGACCTCGGCGTACAATATACCCTTGACCTGCTCTCACGTTTCTCATTGTCTGTTGACCAGATGTACGAAGTCTTTGACCACGTCAAAGAACACAATATGGACATTATGTGTACCCCTTGGGACGCACCTTCTGTTCAGGCTCTTGTCGATTACGGTATTCAAGGCATGAAGATTGCTTCTGCCGACCTCACAAACCATGAACTTCTTGAAGACGTTGCCTCTCGTGGTCTACCCATGCTGGTTTCTACCGGTATGAGCCGTGAAGAAGAAATCCGTGAGTCGGTCAAACTCCTACAGAATCGTGGAGCTTCGTACGCTCTCTTACAATGCCAATCTGCGTACCCGGCACCGTTCAAAGACGTCAACCTTGCATACATGGATCGTCTTGCTGAAATTGGTCAGTGCCTTGTCGGCTACTCCGGACACGAACGCGGATATCACGTTCCGGTCGCTGCTGTAGCACGCGGAGCAAAAATTATTGAAAAGCACTTCACTATCGATAAAACTCTTGAAGGCAACGACCACACCGTCTCGTTGCTTCCAGAAGAATTCACCGCAATGGTGACTCAAATCCGTGAAGTAGAAGAAGCTATCGGAACAGCAGCTCCTCGTGAAGTGTCTACTGGTGAGCTTATGAACCGCGTAAACTTGGCAAAATCATTGGTTGCAACTCGTAATATTGCTAAAGGCGAGATCGTTTCAGAAGCTGACGTTGCTGTTAAATCTCCTGGCCGTGGACTCCAGCCGAACTGCTTGCCGCAACTTGTCGGACGTACCATGCAACGTGACGTTGAAGCAGGCTCCTTCTTCTTTGAAGGGGACCTCAAAGATGACCTTGTGACTCGTCGAGACTTCACCTTTGACCGTCCTTGGGGTCTTCCTGTCCGTTACCACGACTACAAACCCCTCATCGAAGACTCAAAGCCTGATTTTCTTGAGTTCCATTTCTCGTATAAAGATCTCGAAATTAACATCGACGATGTCTTTGACCAGAAGCTTCCCATGAGCTTTACAACTCACCTGCCAGACCTCTTTGCTGGTGATTTCTTAGTAGACCTCGCCTCCCGTGACCAAGATATTTGGGAGCGTTCCATCGCTGAGGTTCAACGCACCATCGACATTACTCGTGACCTTACCCGTTACTTCACCGTAGATGATGACCCTGTCATGGTCGTGACCATGGGTGGTTTCACCAAAGACGGACATATCCCTGCTTCTGCACGTGCTGATAAGTATGAGCGTATTGGTGAGGCTCTTGGCAAACTAGATACTTCTGGGGTCCGTATCGCGGCGCAAACTCTGCCGCCTTATCCTTGGTTGATGGGCGGTCAGCAATACCATAACCTCTTCCTTGACCCTCAAGACACCGCAGAATTCTCAGATACCTATAACACCGCGCTATGCCTCGATATCTCACACACCATGTTGGCTGCAAACTTCTTGAAGATTCCGCTATCTGAAGCAGTAGAACTATTGGCACCACGCTCTATCCACCTGCATTTGGTAGATGGCAAAGGTGTCGACGGTGAAGGCGTTCAAGTGGGTGAAGGCGATGTCGACTGGGCAGCTCTCGGTAAACAGCTTCGTGAGCTGACTCCTCAGTCATCCTTTATTCCAGAAATTTGGCAGGGCCATATCAACAACGGTGAAGGATTCTTTACCGCTCTAGATCGGCTTGAAAAGTGGCTCTAAAAGACACATCCCAGTTGCCGGTTGCTCTCTGGGCAATTCCGGTTCCTGAATTTGGTGGAGTAGCCCGGCACGTTGTAGATTCTGCACGTGCCGGGCTACCCGGCTATCAGCTGATTGTCCTCGCACCTGAAGGTGAACTCACCCGTCAGCTTCAAAAGCAAGGAACTGAGGTTATTACCGCGCAGTATGGCCCTGACTACGGTTTTGCTACCTCTTTTAAATCTTTGTTAGCAGCAATAAAACAGGTTCAGCCTCGTATCCTTCACTCACATCTTGCATACTCTGATGTTGTGGCATGTGCTGTGACTCAGAGTCTTAAATTGCAATCTTTGGTGAAGAAAAGCATTCGTGTACCGTCTTTAGTGACAACCGAACACGGTATTGCTGGTAACGATGAGGTATATCATGGGAGCTCGTGGCGTTCTCGTTTAATGGCAGGAATCCATCGTGTCCGCTTGGCTGGTACAGATGCTGCGATTGCGGTGTCCCGTTCGACGGCTGAACAGATGCGCCGTAAATGGGGTGCCTCTAGTGTGAACGTCGTTCTGAACGGTGTTCACGGTACTGATCTTTTGAAACAGTTAGAAAGCTATCGTACGGAGCGAACATCTCAAAATATAAAAGTGCTTTCTCTTTCTCGTCTTTCTCCAGAGAAAGGTCTTGACGTACTTCTTGAAGCGTTTGCTCATTTTTCTGAACATAACCCTGATGCTTCTTTAACTATTGCGGGTAGCGGCCCATTACGTGAGGTATTAGAAGACCAGGCACGAAGCCTTGGCATTGAGACAAAAGTCCATTTCCCAGGGTTCGTGGATTCTGTCCAAGCCATGGCAGAACACGATATTCTAGTTCAGCTATCAGTATGGGAAAATCTTTCATACACGCTCATTGACGCTCACCTTGCTGGAATGAAGACTATCGCCACCGATGTTGGCGGAAACCGCGAGATTGTTGCTCCTGAAGATCTTGTTCCTGCTATTACTAAAGATAACCGTGAAGACGTCATTAAGCTCGTTGCCCAAAAACTTACTCAAAAAGCACACGCTGAAAAACCGTCCCAACAGCAGTGGGTTAGTGTAGAAGAAATGACAGCTAATATCGTGAACATCTATCAGAAAGTGAGTTCCTCATGAGTGCAGCTTCCCTCTCTGAACGTATGAACGGTGCTCTTACTGCCGAAGCAAAACATCTCAAAGAGAGCGTTGGCAGGATTGTCCTGATTGACTTTATCTTTGGTATGTTTATGTTTGTTTTGGGAACAACATTCTTTGGGCTCCCTCTAGGCACTATAGTGTCTGTTCTTCTTGTAGCTCATGCGTCCACACGGAAATCACATTATGATGATTCTCGGCTTAATTTGTTTATTGTTATTGCTGTTTTGGCACTTGCTTATGCTTCGATAAGTTCTGTCACTTTTGGAATTTCTACCGTTGACGAGACTGTAAGAAGGGCATTCCGCATCTCTGTAGTGATTCTTCTAGCCCTTTTTATCGGAGATAAAAGAATTGACGCACGATCTTTAATTTTTGGTATTGCAACCGGCATGATGTTCAACGCCGCTGCATATTATGCTGGTATCGCGCCGGACGCCTATACTGGATTTTTGACGGGATGGCTTGGTGATAAGAACGTTTCCGGGCTTTGGTACGCTTTTATTGGTTTGCTCTTTTTTACGTACCTTGATGATAAAAAGAAAAAGCTATTAGCTTTTATACTCTTTAGCGTTCTGCTTTGGGAAACTGGTTCGCGCACTTCTCTCGCCGGTTACATGTTTGCACTTCTATGGTTGACCTTTGGTAAGAGAATCGGTCTTTTCGCAAAATTTGTTTTAGCTATATTCATTGTGTGGGCAGTGGACTACCTAACAGAAAACTACGCTCAAGCTGGTGTTTTTGCAAACCGTGATGGTAGCGATTTATTGCGTGCACGTATCGACGCCGCGACGTTGGAAAAAGTTGCTCAGACTCCATGGCACGGTCAAGGACTTGGACAAGCGTACATATTCTTACCCGGCGGGGATGACCGCCGGTGGCTATTCCATAACTCTTTTTATACTCTCTTCGTTGAAGGTGGGTGGATTTGGATGTTCGCGGTTTTACTCATTACTCTTTTGGCAATATTCTTCTGGAAACAGCAATACCAGAAAGGTAAAGAACGTATTATCGTTGCTGAGGCGGCTATCGTTCTTCTCGCTATCTGCAGCTGGCGTCTTGGTGAAGTTATTCTGACTATTCCTTGGGCAATTACGGTAGGTCTTGGTCTTTCCTACTTGTTGAAACCTAAAGATGCTATTGGATATTATCAGCAGCAAGAGGAACAACAAAAATATAAATCGGTATAGTACAACTATCAAAGAGTGATTCTCCATGTGGAAAACTACACGAGAATCACTCTTTGAATAATGACTTATATCAGTAGTAGATAGTAAATGCGATACTTAATAAAATTAGGCAGAAAATACAAGGACGACTTATGAAGCATAAAAAACTTCCTGAATATCTTAATCCTCAGGACTATAAGAATGGTCGTTTCTATGCTTTAGACGGGCTTCGCGGTCTAGCGATTCTTGGTGTTATTATAGGACATTTTGGGTCTCCTTATAACGAGTTTTTCCCATCTCAGCCCAAATCTCCCTATGATTTTTCTTTTGGGGCTCTTGGCGTTCAACTATTTTTTATGATTAGTGGTTTTGTTATTTTATTAACAGCCATTCGAGGGAAAACGGCAAAGAACTTTGTTATATCCCGTTTCTCACGGTTGTATCCTTCCTATTGGGTAGCACTTTTAGTTTCTACTTTTCTCCTGCTCGTAGTAGGAGCTGAAAATCATGCTATTACCATTAAAGATGCTGTTGTAAATATTACGATGTTTCAGCGTTTCTTGATGGTCCCCAACGTCGATACGGTGTACTGGACTCTTGCAACAGAGATGCAGTTCTATATTCTGATGTTAACTTACCTTGTGCTGAATAAAGGTAAGTTAAATAAGAAATTTATTATTGGCTTTGCTATTTTTTGGTCTATTTTAGGTTTTATTCTTTGCAATATTTTTATTAAACCAACTGGTATACCAAAAATGATTATATGGTTATTTTTAGCAGAGCATGCTCCTCTCTTTTCTTTTGGTATGATCATGTTCTTCTATAGTTATGATCGTAAATTTAAATGGTATATGCCGTTATTGATGTTTATTGCTGCTTATAATGCGTATATTCAACATAATATAACGTATGGGGTTTCAGTTTTTATAGTAACTGTTATATTTTTTACTGTCGTTCATTTTCAGACATGTCCTTTTCTTGACAGAGGTCCAATATACTTCATGGGAAAGATATCTTATTCTGCATATCTAAATCATAATGTTATGGGATTTATACTTATATATTTGTTAACGCCTTATCTTGGGGCAGGATGGATTAATCGAATAGTTGTTTTTGCTATCGTAGTATTATGGGCATCATTCTTATATCGTTTTGTTGAGACAACAATTAGTGGACGTGTAAAAAACTATCTTTTAGAAAAATTCGGAGCTCAGAGGAAAAACGCATGAAAAAACTAACGATCGCCACAAATAATGGTGATATCGGCGGGGGAGAAGTCATGCTCCTGAATATTGCCCGCGTTGCTCGAAGCTTGGGCCACCACGTCACCGTTGTCGGACCTGCCGAACCATCTACGCTGGTCGAAGCTACACAAGATGAGGGATTTGACACCATCGTATTACCGGCAACGACACGTAAACACTATATTGCTCAGCTTCGTGCATGGGATAAAAAGTATCGCGAAGGCGTGTTGTGGTGTAACGGGTTAGTTCCCTCATTCGCTACTGCAGGGCATCCCAACCGTATCGTTCACTTGCACCAATTTCCCGAAGGAAAACTGAAATATCTTGTTCCCATTGCTCGAAGAAAAGCTCTAGTTACGCTAGTCCCCAGTAATTTTGTAAGTGACCAAATATCTGGAACTGAGACGTTCTATAACTGGGTTAACGAAGTACCTATGCCTTTAGAACGAAGAACATGCTCACCGAGAAACATTAAAGTAGGTTTTCTTGGTCGCCCATCTGAAATTAAAGGAACAGATGTCCTCGCTTATGCCATACAAGAATTGAATCAAGAATTCCCTGAAGAAAACTATTCATTGGTACTTGCTGGTGAACCTCACTTTGTCGACAAACGCAGTCAGGAAAAAATACAGTATGCATTATCAGCGTTAGGACAGAACCTTGAACTTCTTGGATGGGTTGAACCAGCAACTTTGATGAAGAATGTCGATATATTGGTTGTTCCTTCAATCTGTAACGAGGTTTTTGGTCTTGTCGCGGCTGAAACGATGAGTGCCAAGGTTCCTCTTATCATCTCTGACGCGGGAGCACTGCCTGAAATACTTGGTGAAGGTTATCCTTGGGTATCCGCAAAATCTTGTGCTTCAGATTTGGCAAGGATGATTCGTCGTATGGGCAAGGAGCTATTGCAAAGTCCAGAAGAATTACAACATACGGTAGAAAACCTCTACTGGCGTTGGTTTGAATACTTTTCTCCAGAAGCAGGAAAAGCCCGTGTGGAAGAACTCCTCAAAAGATATTGTTAACAACCTTTAGACTCTTTGCGTTAGAAGAGTACGTAATTCACTCATGGGAGAGCACCTTTAAATGTATAAAGCAGCAGTTATTATCCCCACTAGGGGAGGAGCATCTAAACTTCACTATCCTTTAGATGCTCTAGAACAACAGACCGAAAAAGATTTTCAAGTTATTGTTGTCTGCGATGGTGATATTGACGGATCTGAGAGCGTCGTAAAGACCTACCAACAGCGCGGTATTCTCAACATTGAGGCTATCGTTTTTCCGGAAAATCGTGGACGTTCTAAAGCTCTTAACGCAGGGCATCAGGCTGCTGATGCAGAGATTCTGATTCGTTGTGATGATGATCTTGAACCGGGCGAAGATTTTATTGCGGAACATATCCGCCTACATCAGGGCGATGGTGAGACTGGAGTGATTGGTTTAGTCCACAATGTGTATCCTGATAATGCTTATGCACGAGCTTATGGATACCATCGCGATATAAAGTTCCGAGAAGACGCATATCGAGTTTCTCCTGATCGTCGATGGAACTTTTGGAATGCAAATGCTTCGCTGAGCCGTCACATGTACGAAAAAGTTGGTGGCTATGACGAACGATACCGACTTTACGGTTGGGAAGACGTTGATATGGGGTATATGCTCCATCAAGCTGGAGCAACCATTATTCTTGCACCAGAGCTGGAATCTCGTCACTATATCGCGGCAACAACAACTGCAGGACGAGCAACCAGAGCTTTACACTCTGGCGCTGCACGGGCAATCTTTATTGATAAACATGGTGATGAAGTTTTAGGGGACATTAAACTCCATGGTTTGTGGGGAACTGCTGTCAAAGCTGTTGCCGCTCTAACCACCGAGAAAACCATTAATATCTTTGGATCAGCTATTGATTCTGTGGCTGATAGGCTTCCTCGTAAAGTTTCAGAAAAACTTATTTCACTTGTTGTAGAGTCTGCTGGATATGCCGGAATTACATATCCTCAACGCGCCCGAAAGGTCTTCTAAACTCCATGGTTCTTTTCCCCCAGTTCAAGAACTTCCTTCGCAAATTCTCTCGCACCGCACCCATAACAGAAGAGTTCGCTATTGCTCATGACTACCTCACACAACGTGGTGGTGCAGAACGCGTTGTGCTTGCTATGCATAAAGCTTTTCCGGAAGCTACGATTTACACTACGTTATATGATCCTGAGAATACGTACCCAGAATTTAAAGACGCAAAAGTGGTTGTCTCTCCTTTAAACAAAATAGGAGTTTTCCGCAAGAATCATCGTTTGGCTCTACCCGTCCTTCCGCTTGCAAGCTCTTTCCTTCGCGTACCAGCACGGAAGACTCTTGTCTCCAGCACAGGGTGGGCGCATGGCTTTAACTTTTCTGGTGCATCACTCATTTACTGCCACTCTCCGGCACGATGGCTATACCTGAGCGATGAGTATTTAGGGAATTCTACTCACCCATTAATTGGTGTCGCATTGAAAGTTCTTCGCCCTGCATTAATCCATTGGGATAAACGTGCTGCACAGAAAGCGGGCCCTTATGTCGGTAACTCTACGGTGATTCGTCAACGTATCTTCGACGTATACGGAAAGAATGCTGAGATTATCTTCCCGCCGTATTCTACGAGTTCAACGGACGTAATCGAACCTATTGCCGGATTAGAAGAGTTTATGGCTGACGGCGATTATTTTCTCGTGGTTTCTCGTCTTTTGCCGTATAAAAATGTGGCAGATGTTGTGCAAGCGTTTAACCGGTTAGGTCAGAAACTTCTTATTATTGGTTCTGGGCCAATGGCTCAGGAATTGAAAAAAATGGCGGCGGATAATATCCGTTTTGCTCATAATGTTTCTGATGCACAGCTAAGTGGGGCATATGCTCATTGTCGTGCTTTATTAGCGGTCTCTTACGAGGATTTTGGGCTGACGCCCCTAGAAGCTGGCTCTTATGGAAAACCAACGATTGCCTTACGAGCGGGTGGTTATCTAGACACCATTCAAGAGAACGTGAATGGGTGTTTTATTGAGAAACCGACACAAGAAAATATTTATCATGCTGTAGACACTTTCAACCCTGAACAATGGGACGCTCAGCATATTCGTGAATATATTCAAAAGTTTTCTGAAAAGCAATTCGTTCGACAACTTCGTCAGAAATTAGCTTCCCTCTAGAACTAATCATTGTGACGCCTCAAGAATGTATTGAGATAAAAGAGTGGTACGAGAGAAATTCTCGTACCACTCTTTTCTTTTAGCTGTTTTCTTTGAGATACCCTTTAGAAACAAAAGACTGGATAAAATCTGTTACCTCATCTTTAATATCCTCAACGGGCACCTGATAGATTTCACTGATTTCGTTGATCAGTTCTTCTAAGGTCATGGGGGCTTCTAAAAGTACCCAGATTGCGGCGCTAGAGCCTTCAAGAATCATGATTTCTGATGTGCGTAAGTCAGCAAGATAGACTGCATAGAATTCTTGATGTGTTTCAACCTCATGGTTCAGAACGAACGCGCAAGAAGAAGAATGAGTGTATTGTGGGGTGCTCATCGTTTTCTCCTGATAGCTGTAAATCGTTCAAAGAATTTTTCTCGAAGTTCTTGACGGGTTGGTTTTCTACCTAAGGTCATCGCTAGATGGTCTTCGTTGACTGCAACGATGGATTTAATAACTCTCCATTTATCGCCTAATGTTTTGGCCCTTCGTAGACGAGCTGTCCATTGAATGGCTGGCGTTGAGTCTTCCGAAACAGATTTCCAGAGGAGATAGTGACGGCTATCTTTATGCGCTTCAATATTCCCTAGAGCCGTATCAAAAGCTAATAAAGAATCTAGCTCTTCTGCTCGAGTACGTAAATTATCCCAGTCAGAAGCCTCAAGAGAAGAATCTAAGAACGTTATATCAGGTTTAACTTTTGCAGAAGCTCGTGCACCATGCAAAACGACGATGAGTTGCATATCTATGAGAGACGGAACCATACATGGGTAATGCGCTATTTCTTTCACACGACGCCTTTCCCATAACTGGTCAAAAGCTCGTGTAGGGTTTTCATACCCAAGGCCTGGGAAATAACGGTGAATGTCTGTTAACCCCCACGATGGGTGATAAAGAGTTTGTGCATGCTCGAAAATGGAACCTGTTTCAAAATGAGCTAGGGTCTGCCAACCAGCTTGATTGAGGATGTAGATAAAACGTTCTACATGGGCAGGCCGTACGAGTACATCGACATCGGTACTTGTTCTACCTGGGCGGTATGCTTCTTTTTCGAAAGCATAACCTTTAATATGTAGGATATCGATACCGTTGAGATCAGCTAGATGCTGAAAATAAGCATGAGATAGGCGAATACGTACAGGCAAAGAAACCTGTTGCTCTGTAGTAGAGCTATTGCTTTGAAGATGATCGCTCAAAATCTATGTCCCTTGAATCTATGCGTTAGTACCATTGTATCTCTAAAAATCTCTGGAGGTATGCTGGGAGGGTCTTACACCATACCAGACGAAAGGGGTGGTGCGGTATCTACGAAGTACCACACCACCCCTGATAGCTAGATGCTATTTTTTACGTTTGGTTTTTGCTTTTTTGGCTTTATCTTTATCAGAACCATAGTAGGAGGTGTATCCTCCGTAGGTTCCTGCATAGCCAAAGCCGTAGTAAGAATTGCCGAGGCCGCTAAGCGGTGTACGGTTGATGACCGCACCAAAGAGGTTAGCCCCAACTTTTCTAATCATCTTCGAGGACTCTTCAAGATGTTCCTTACGAGTCTTTCCCACTGTTGCTACGAGGAGTACGCCATCTACTGATGGAGCCAAGAGCGAAGCATCGGTTACAGGAAGAAGCGGAGGAACGTCAATGATGACCTTAAACTCTTTCGTAAGATCATCAATAAGCTGACTCATTTTCTCTGAACCAAGCAGTTCAGAAGGATTCGGGGGAGTATGTCCTGCTGGCAAGATGTGAAGGTTTGGGCTGCCATTGTATGGGCGGGTCGCTTCCTGAAGCGTAATCTGACCGGCAAGGAGCTGGCTCAAACCAAGCTTAGAGTCAATCTTAAACTTCTTTGCGATGGTTGGACGACGCAAGTCAGCATCGATAATGATGGTTGGCTCGCCAGCTTCAGCCAAAGAACGAGCCAAAGAAGTTGCCACAGTGGACTTACCTTCGCCAGGTTCAGAAGATGTCACAATAATAGAACGCGGTGGTTTATCAACGTTGACGAAGCGGAGGTTTGTACGTAGCTGACGAACTGCTTCTTGAGAAGCATGGTCGTCTTTGTTCGTGGTGACTTGATCTTCAGAAAGGCTCTCAGTCTCTGGGAGCATGCCCAAAATGCCAGCATCAGTAGCTTTAATGACATCGTTACGAGTACGAACTTTGACGTCTAGTGCACGGCGTAGGAAGATGACAGCAAAGACAGCAACCAAGCCAATGAGTGCAGCAATGCCAACATTCTTTTTCGTGTCAGGGCTGATAGGAGCGCCAGGGAGTGTTGCGTCATCAAGAGGGACAACACGAACAGTAGTGGATCCTTCTAGCTCATTAACAACTTTTGCTGTCGCTTCTAAAGAAGAGTTTGCTAGTACCTGAGCGCCTTCGGGGCTAGTTGCTGTTGCACGAACTCGGATAAGAGCAGACTCACCTTCGAGAGAAGCCCGTAAACTTCCACGAATCTGACCTTCAGAGAGTTTGAGGTCAGGGTTCTCTGCAAGAATCTGTTTTGCAACAGGGCCGGAAGATACTAATGCTAGGTAAGAGCGTGCTTTATCTTTTGCTGCTGAGCTACCGGAAATTACATCGCCGATACCCTCAGACTGCCCAACAGTGACGTAGCCGGTGGCAGATGAAGCATAGATTTTAGGTTGGAGGAGTGAATACCCCAGCCCTAAGAGGGCTCCGATGAGTGCGCCGATGACTAAGAGTTTCAGGTTAACCCTGAGCAGACGCGCAAAATCAAGAATTGTCATATTGTAAAACCTTCAAAAGGCGGAATGATGGTGGAGATAAAGATAGTTTAAGTCTTGGTCATTCTAACACTGGTCGCTTTGTCTACTTCAGTGAGTGATAGAAAACTCTCAAAAGTAATTGCTTTCACGAAACGTCGAGTGCCCAATGACGTAAGTGCTTTGAGAACTACTTCAAGAGATTGAGAAGATATTGTCCGTATCCACTCTTTACTAACGGCTGTGCCCGCTGAGCTAGTTGCTCGTCGCTGAGGTATCCCATACGCCAAGCAATTTCTTCAGGGCAACCAATAGATAGACCTTGACGTGCTTGAACAGTGCGAATGAAGCTCGTTGCATCTGCTAAAGAATCAAAAGTTCCGGTGTCTAGCCATGCAGTTCCACGAGGAAGGACCTCTACCTGCAATTTTCCTTGCTCAAGGTAGACCCTGTTCAAATCGGTGATTTCTAGCTCTCCGCGGGCAGAAGGCTTAATGCTTTTAGCGTGTTCGACAACGTGATTATCGTAGAAATATAACCCTGGAATAGCGTAATCGCTCTTAGGGTTCTCTGGCTTCTCTTCAATTGAGAGAGCTTTGAAATCTTCGTCAAATTCAACGACGCCATAAGCTCTTGGGTCAGCAACACGGTAACCGAAGACTGCGGCTCCTTCGATGTTGCTATATTTACGAAGCTGATTGCCTAGGCCCGGGCCGTAAAAGATATTGTCACCTAGTACGAGCGCCACACTATCGTTGCCGATGTGTTCTTCTCCCAATAAGAACGCTTGTGCTAGGCCATCTGGAGAGGGCTGCACCTTGTACGTGAATGAAACTCCAAATTGCGATCCGTCCCCAAGTAGACGCTGGAATTGTTCACTATCCTCTGGTGTTGTAATAATGAGGATATCTTGGATACCCGCCAACATTAAAGTTGAGAGCGGATAATAAATCATTGGTTTGTCGTAAACAGGAGTGAGCTGCTTACTGATGCCGAGTGTGATGGGGTGGAGTCGACTACCGGTTCCCCCCGCTAAAATAATTCCCTTCATACGCTTTATTGTGTCATGAAAATCAATGAAATATTTGTTATTTGTGCAAACGCTACGAATAATACTTCCCGTACCATGTAACTATGGGAAAAATTCTTGTCACCGGCGGAGCCGGCTTTATCGGTTCAAACTTCGTACACCACCTTTTAGAGAACACCGATCATCATGTAACTGTGCTCGATATTATGAGCTACGCTGCTAACGAGAAATCTTTAGCAGGTCTAGACTCATCGCGTTTTGAGCTTGTCAAAGGCGATATTGCAGACCGCGACGTGGTAGATCCACTTGTGCAACAGGCAGATGCTGTCGTTCACTATGCAGCAGAATCACATAACGATAATTCATTGAACGACCCTTCACCTTTTATTCACACTAACCTCATTGGTACGTATACCCTCCTTGAGGCGGTTCGTGAACACAAAACCCGTTACCACCATATTTCTACTGACGAAGTGTTCGGTGACCTCGAACTCGACGACCCTCAAAAATTTACAGAACGCACCCCCTATAACCCCTCCTCGCCGTACTCTTCCACAAAAGCTGGATCAGACCTTCTTGTGCGCGCATGGGTTCGTTCATTTGGTATTGAAGCAACCATTTCTAACTGCTCCAACAACTACGGGCCTTATCAACACATCGAAAAATTTATTCCACGACAAATCACCAACGTTCTCTCCGGAATCAAACCAAAACTCTACGGAGAAGGCCTGAACGTGCGCGACTGGATTCATGCCTCAGATCACTCCTCTGCTGTGCTGACCATTCTTAACAAAGGAAAAATCGGAGAGACCTATCTTATCGGGGCGAACGGCGAAGAAAATAACATCACCGTGCTACGTACAATCTTGCGTTTGATGGGTAAGCCAGAAGACGCCTTTGAACACGTCGTAGATCGTCCCGGACACGACCTGCGTTACGCTATCGACGGCACTCGTCTGCGTGAAGAACTCGGCTGGGAACCTCGCTTTACTGATTTTGAATCAGGACTTGCAGATACCATCCGCTGGTATGAAGACAACCGAGACTGGTGGGAACCTCTCAAAGCTGAAGTTGAAGCAAAATACGCGAAAGCAGGGCAGTAAAAGATGACTCATGATCTTGCCGTGCACACCACTGATATTCCGGGGCTTCTCGTGATTGACCTGCCTGTTCACGGAGATAACAGAGGTTGGTTCAAAGAAAACTGGCAACGCGAAAAAATGGTGGCGCTTGGACTACCTGACTTCGGGCCAGTACAGAACAACATCTCCTTCAACGCAAGCGTCGGAACAACCCGCGGAATTCACGCTGAACCATGGGATAAATTTGTTTCAGTAGCTACCGGAAAAATCTTCGGTGCATGGGTAGACTTACGCGCTGGAGAATCTTTCGGAAAAGTCGTTACCGTTGAACTCGGACCAGATAAGGCGGTGTTCGTTCCTCGTGGCGTCGGAAACTCTTTCCAAACACTTGAAGATAACACTGCATACACCTACGTCGTCAACGACCATTGGTCCGCTCAAGCACAAGGTGAATACTCTTTCTTGAACCTTGCCGATGAAACTGTTGCTATCGACTGGCCTATTCCTCTCGAACAGGCAGAACTTTCTGATAAAGACAAAAATCATCCACGCTTAGACGCTGTAGAACCTGTCCAAGAAGCTCCTATTCTTGTGATTGGAGCTCAAGGGCAACTCGGTAAAGAACTCGTACGACAGCTCACCGAACGTCATATCCCATATATCGCAGCAACTCGCGATGAAATAGATATGACTGAACCTAAAAGCTGGGAGAAAGCCTATCGTTGGCGTTCATTACGCGCCATCATCAACGCTTCAGCCTATACTGCTGTCGATAACGCGCAGGTGGGGCAAGGACGCACTGACGCATGGGCGGTTAACGCCACTGGTGTGAGCGCATTAGCTCAGATTGCGCGTGAAGCAAACATCCCATTGGTGCATGTATCAACGGACTACGTCTTTGACGGTAGCCTTGAACGCCCAGAAGAATACTCTGAAGATGCGCCAGTAGCACCTCTTGGAGTCTACGGGCAATCCAAAGCCGCTGGAGAATGCGCAGTTAATGCCCTCGACGCACATTATTTGGTGCGAACCAGTTGGGTTATTGGTGAAGGTAAAAACTTTGTGCTCACTATGCGTTCACTTGCAGAGCGTGGTATCGATCCCGCTGTTGTTGCTGACCAATACGGCAGACCAACCTTCACTGAAGACCTTGCTGGTGCACTCTTACATCTGCTTGAGACCAAAGCACCCTATGGTACTTACCATGTATCGAACACTGGAGAAGTTATTAGCTGGGCGCAACTAGCTCAAAACGTCTACGAAGCGTGCGGACATGACCCTCAACGTGTGAGTGAAACAACTACCGCAGAATATTTTGCAGAAGCTGAGAACTACTCACCACGTCCTATGAACTCTGCAATGAACCTGTCAAAAATCATTGCTACTGGGTTTACCCCTCGCGACCATCAAGAAGCGCTCACAAAGTACCTTGAGGGTTTACGGGATTAAAAATATAGACGTTTGGGGTATCTATGACTTGAGATACCCCAAACCTCCCCTTGCCTGAGTACCATTAATCAGGCATAATTGAACGGTTGTCTCTTCAGATATAAGAAACAACACCACTTGAGAAAGCCAAGGCGGTGGAATATCTACAGAACATCTGTAGGTAGGTCCGAACCCGACGGTGGCTGAACTGGAATAATATTCTGGCGTCAGTACACTGTATGGCGCAATATATCCAGTTGAAAGGAGTATCTCTTATGTCAGATACCATCAAAATTTCCGCAACTCTTCGCGAAGGCTTCGGCAAAGGATACGCACGTCGTATCCGTATGGCAGGCGACATTCCCGGTGTAATCTACGGACACGGTGAAGATCCCAAGCACGTTGTTCTTCCTGGTCACGCAACTACTCTTGCTGCACGTCAGGCAAACGCTATTCTTGCTCTTGACATTGAAGGCGAAGAAGTTCTTGCCATGATTAAAGACATCCAGCGTCACCCTATTCGTCCTGAACTTCAGCACATGGACCTCCTCATCGTTAAGCGCGGCGAGCGCGTCGAAATCGAGGTTCCTGTACAGGTTGAAGGCGAAGTTGCACAGGGCGCTGTAGCTAACCTCGAAGAAACTGTTCTCTTGGTTGAGGCAGACGCTTTGAAGTCTCCTGACGCTATCATCGTTGATATCGAAGGTCGCGAAGCTGGAAACCACGTTCTTGCAGGCGACATCAAGCTTCCTGCTGATGTAACCCTCGTTGCAGACGCTGAACTGCTTGTTGTTAACGTTTCTGAGCCTGAAGAACTCGACGTTCCTGAGCCTGAGACTGCAGAAGAAGCTGCTGAAGAAGCACCTGCTGAAGACGCAGAATAATCTTTTTCATCTTCTGACCTGATGAAGGTGGCGACGACCCGCATACTATGATGGTGTGCGGGTCGTTGTTGTTTGAGAGACTTATCTATCTGGTTGAAGACGTGGAGTATCGAATCAAAGGAAAATTATGAGTGACGTGTGGTTGGTTGTTGGGCTAGGTAATCCTGGGGCAGAGTATGAACGTACCCGTCATAATATTGGGCAGATGGTCCTTGACGAGCTTGCTCAGAGCGTAGGCGGAAATTTTAAACGTCACAGTAAAGCACGAGCAATGGTTCTTGAAGGGCGTTTAGGTATTGGTGGTCCACGTGCTGTTCTTGCTAAACCTTTGACATATATGAATGTTTCTGGTGCGCCTGTAGGACAGTTGGCCCAATTTTATGGTGTGTCTGCGGAAAATATTGTGGTGGTTCATGACGAACTAGATATTCCTTTTGACACTATCAAGCTCAAACGCGGTGGTGGTGAAGGCGGGCACAACGGGTTACGAGATATTACTAAGGTACTCGGGACTAAAGATTATTACCGTGTGCGCACGGGTATTGGGCGTCCTCCTGGGCGGATGAGTGTTTCGGATTTTGTTCTTAAACCTTTTAGTTCAGATGAGGTGCAATCCTTGCCGTTCCTTATTGATCAGTCAGCGCAGGCAGTACATATGTTGTTATCAGACGGTCTTATTGCTGCACAGCAGAAGTTTCATACGGCATCGGAATCTTCCTAAGATGCTGCACAAAAAGTTATGGTGAAGTCTGAGGCTCGGGCTTCTTACCGTGCTGTGACTATCATTTTTTGTCACTGAAGAATAAGCTATCAAAACATGGTGTTATGATGTGCTACACGGCGCATCATAACTATTATTGACTATCCGTTGGCAGACCCCTAGAGGAGAAAACTCGTGACGCACCCTTATGCATTAGCTTCAGGAACTGTCTTGAACGACCAGACGGTACAACAGCTACGCGAGGACTTTCCTCTGCTCAATACTGAAGTTAACGGGAAACGGCTAGTGTATTTGGACTCTGGTGCGACAAGCCAGAATCCTTATCAGGTGATACAGACTGAACAGTCTTTCTATCAGCAGGCTAATTCTGCGGTCCATCGTGGTGCACATACTCTTGCTGTGGAATCGACAGAACTCTTTGAGCAGGCTCGTATGGTTGTTGCCGGTTTTGTTGGTGCACAAGAGAACGAAATAGTATGGACGGCTAATGCTACAGAAGCGTTAAACCTCATCACATATTCTTTTGCGAATGCTTCATCTGGTATCGGCGCACCCGCATCACAACCTTTCGCGTTGTCTGAGGGAGACGAGATTGTTCTTACTGAACAAGAACATCACGCAAACTTGATTCCGTGGCAGATACTTGCTCAAAAAACTGGTGCAACGTTGCGTTGGATACCGCTTAATGCAGATGGGACTCTCAATTTAGAGGAGGCTGAACGCCTTATCACGGAGAGAACGAAGGTTCTGTCTTTTACTCATGTTTCGAACGTTCTTGGGTGTATTAATCCGGTAGATACTTTGGTGTCATTAGCACGTCAGGTAGGCGCATTCGTTGTTCTTGACGCCTGCCAGTCGGTTCCACATATGCCGGTGAATTTTCATGAACTGGATATTGATTTTGCAGCGTTCTCTGGGCACAAAATGCTTGCCCCTACCGGTATTGGGGTGCTTTATGCAAAAGCAGAGCTTCTTGCCAATATGCCTCCTTTTTTGACGGGTGGTTCGATGATTACAAAAGTCACCATGACAGAAGCTAAATTTATGGAAGCTCCCACAAAATTTGAAGCAGGCACTCAAAAAATTTCTCAAGCTATTGCTCTAGCTGAGGCGGTGCGTTACCTTCAAAATATTGGGATGGATCAGGTCTATGCTTGGGAGCATGAGTTAGGGCAGCGTTTAGTGCACGGAATCAACAACCTTGACGGAGTTCGTTCTTTAGGCCCTGAAGCAGGGCAGACACGAGCTGGACTAGTTGCTTTTGACGTAGAGGGAGTGCACCCTCACGATGTTGGACAGCTACTTGATATGCAAGGTATCGCGGTGCGTGTTGGACATCATTGTGCTCAACCATTGCACCGTGCTTTGGGCCTTACTGCTTCTACCCGCGCGTCAAGCTATATTTACAATACAACTGAAGATATTGATATTTTCCTTGAAGAGCTTGCACAAGTACGCAGCTACTTTGGATACTAAACCTTCGCTAAGAAAGATAGCCTTATGAGTTCACTAGATTCTTTATACCAGCAAATAATTCTTGACCATTCTAAACAACGTTTGGGGGAGGGGCTTAACGACAATCAGGGACACCCTAGTGCAGATAACCACCAATATAACCCCACTTGCGGAGACGAAATTAACTTGAGAGTCCGTCTCAGCGAGAACAAGCAACACATTGAGAATATTTCTTGGGAAGGTGACGGCTGCTCTATTTCTATGGCTTCAGCATCAGTGCTATCTGAGATGGCTCAAGGCTTAAGCATTGAAGAGTTCAACGAGATGGTGGAACAATTCCGTCAGCTATTACGTTCTCGTGGGACGATTGAACCAGATGAAGAACTCCTAGGGGATGCGGCAGCTTTTGCAGGTGTTTCTCGATTTGTTGCACGTGTTAAATGTGCGATGCTTTCGTGGGTTGCTGCCGAAGAGGCGGCAAAAGAAGCTCAGTTGCAGAACTCATAAGCTGACAGTTCTAACAACTGTTATGAGAAAGCTACCCTAATCATATAGTTTTTACTGGTCAGAGCCTAAAAAAGTAGTTTTTGTGGGCTGTTGTCCCTAAAACTATGCCTAAGAATAATAGGTGTTTCTTCCTCAACCTGACGTACTCTTGAAAAGTCAAAACATCTATGACAAGAGTATTTAGGGGACCTATGAACATCGGGTATGCTGCTGGAGCATTTGACCTTTTCCACGTAGGACATTTGAACATCTTACGAGAAGCTAAGAAACACTGCGATTACTTAATTGCAGGAGTCGTCTCAGACGAAATTCTAGAAATTACTAAAGGTAGGAAGCCTGTCATACCTTTAGCTGAACGTATGGAAATTGTCTCCCACATTGATTTTGTAGACCGTGTTCATGCAGAAGTCCTTGAAGACAAGCTAGAGACCTGGAAAGAGGTCCGATACAACACCTTCTTCAAAGGCGATGACTGGAAAGGGACACCACGCGGTATTGACTTAGAACAACGTTTTGCTCAGGTCGGTGTTGAGGTTGTGTACTTCCCCTATACCGCTCATACCTCCTCAACAAAACTACGCCAAGTCCTCGATAAACTAATGGAAACAGAACCACGAAGCTAAACTGTTTTCTTCTAAGACTTAAAAAGACTTGTGGGGCTAAGAACAGATGTTCTTAGCCCCACAACTCTTTTAATCATGCCCTCAAAAGGACACCAAATGTGTTAGTTTTGGGCAACCCACTGTTCTACAAGAGAACCAAGTTTTGAAAGAACCTTACCCACATAAGGTTCTGCGGCAGCAGCAATTTTCTTACCTACTAGAGGAATTGAACAAGATACCTGCCCAGATACTTCAATAACAGTCTTTTCCCCTGAGGCAGTAAGCTTCTGCGTTGCTCGCGCTGAAACGGGCATACCCGAGACCTTAATATCGGAGCTAATCGTTCGGCTACCATCAGCACTTGGAGCAGAAACGGTGTCAGACTGGGTCATCTGAAGGCCTTTAGAAACAAACTTCTGAGCAATATCAGGAACACGGTCAGCTGCAACAGAACGCTTGCTCACAGCAGAAAACGCGCCTGCAGTATCTCCCGAAACTTCGAGACCCTCAAAGCCAATACCCATTTTTTCGCATACAAAACGCGCAAAGTCTTCAGAAGCATATGCCTCAATCACGCGGTCGATAGGGGCATTAACCGTAGTGGTTTCTTGAATTGCCATGAACTGTCCTTCCTAAAAGAGCGAATTGAAAAAGATATTCCTATAACGACAGTAGCATCATAAAAAACTCTTACTATAAAGCTAACCGAAAACCTCGTCCCAGCACGGTTACGTTAACAGGTTTTCGCTATAAAAGAATGACTATGACTCTACCCGTCCTATGAACGGACAATACCTCGAATAACTTGTCTCCAACGGCGAATAAACTTACGCATATCATGACCTGCCTGCACCTGAGCCAAAGAAGCTAATCCTGCAGAGAGATTTTCTGAGGCCTGATCGGCTCCTGGAACACGGCGAGAGCCAAGATACTTCTGCGGATTGTTCAACGCCTCATCAATCTTCTGTGCAAGATCACGCGCATCTATAGCAACAAAAGCTTCACCATTATTTTCCATCACCTGTGAGAACTGAACCTGATGATTATCAACAACCTCATCAAATTCTGCAAGGCGTGGCACCGCAATAGGGATAACACCAACTTCACGCGCATCAAGGATAGACCCTGGGCCACCCTGAACCACAACCACCTTAGCCTCCTCATAAATCTTTAACAGTTCAGAACGAGGCATTCTGTCAATATTTTTTGTTGCGTGTTCGGCACCTTCAGTAAACCCATGCTGAAACAAACAAGTAACCGTCGGATGATTGAGAAGATACGACTCAACCCATTCAACAAGCCGGTCAAACTTGTGATAGTCCGTACCTAAAGACACCACAAGGTCATAACTGACCGGCTGGTTCTGCAACTCACCTGACACATCAGAAGTAGAACCTTGCTGTTGAAGTGAAGGGGTACTCATGTTCTGAGAATCGCTCATGTACATCTCTTTTCACAAACGGAACGAATAAAAATGGTGACAACATTGTGCTAACGGAACAGCGCATCATTACATAATGGCCCCAATATTAACTGACTCTGGAAATGCTTTCTGCTGTTCTTCCCACTGAACGACAAACAAATCGCTCATGGGATAACATAACCGTGCACTCATCGTTGGCATCGTAATACGGTCATAGGCTTCAATAAAAACAGTGCGTATTTTTAAAAGTTTTGCAACTGCAAAAAATGACACCGACACCGCAGCACCAGTACTAATCACCACATCCGGCTTTTCTCGTCGCAAAGTCTTCCATGCGACTTTTAGATTACGAACAGCATTGGGGATATTGCGGGTTGTCGGAAAATACACCCAATCAATCGTCTCTCCTTCAAGAGCAGCCTTGACCTCAGGCAACTCAAAAGTTGCCCAAGTACGTTCATGCTCTTTCCAGAACTTATCGAGAGCAATCAGCTGTGCTAGATGTCCTCCAGCGCTCGCTACAAGTAGTACTTTCATGGTCAATCCTTACAATGGACGGAAAATTTAGGAGGTCAAGAAGACATACAAGAAATGTGCATCGGTGATGTGCTCAGCAACACTGACGAACTCTTCTAAATCATTGACTGAAGTTTCAGGAGTAAGCACTACAACGCAAGCGCCAAGAGCATCCGCTGCAGATAATACTTCTGAAAGTTCTGTGCCACGATCAGTGACTAGTACATTAGGTGTATCTGAGGGAGACAGTTTCTTCTGCGAAAGCAATGAAGCAGGGGAGTCAACAAACGTTAGGCCCTTATCCGCATAAGCTTGACGTAATGTTGCCGCAAAATCGTCAGAAGCACGTGGAACCGAAGAATACAATACGGCACCAGCAATATTGGCTTTGCGGAAATCACCATTGATTACGCCGATAGAGCGGAAAGCACGGCGAGTATCTTCGATATCTTGGGTGTCACGAATGACGAAGACATCTTCTCCCAAAATATCTTCTGCGCGGTCACGATAGTTCACTGTACGTGCACGAGAATCTAATACCCATGCAATGATGGCACCTAACAAAAGACCCGATACCGCGCCGACAAAAATACATTTAATGAACCCTAGATTTGTAGAGTCTTGAGGAACCTTTGCTGAAGTAATAATACGTCCAGCATTAGTGTCGGTAATGCGTACCTGAGCTAAACGTTCTTCTAATGCGGTGCGTGCAGCATCATTACCATTTTTGCCAAGAGCGTTAATCTGCTTTTCAATTCCGGCAGCAACCGTATTAACAGAATCCTGCAACGCATCAGAACGTACCGCAAGGTAGGCCTGTGCTACCGCATTTGCGTACTCTGCTGCGTCTTGTGCAGAAGAAGCTGTTGCCTTGACATCAAAAATAGCGGTGCCAGAGTGCGCAGAAACTTCAATAGATTGACGTAGCTCAGAGACTAAATCATCGTGTGAAGAGCTTAGTGACTTTGCTGCAGCCTCTGCTACCTCACGAGAGCTCGCAACTGAAGCTTCAGTATTGATGGAGACATTACCGTGGCTTGAAGAGCTAGGGTTTGTTGATAGAGGATTGACTAAAACGGTTGCTGAAGCCTCATACTTTGGTGTTGCAATCAGTGAGAATACGCCTGCAATAAAGACACAGACGAGAACCGTTACGCCAATCACCATAGGATGACGTACCATCTTTTTCAGCTGTGCTGATAATGAGACTGTACGAATTGCACGGGCATTAGCTCGGGGCGAATCGACGACTGCTCGACGAGAAGTATTTCTAGCCATAAGTTTCTAGACCTCTTTCTTAGGGGCAAAGTGTTTGCCAACACGAGTTTGTTGTGGACGTTTATTGAAAAGTTTTTCTAATCCCATAGACTTTTTGAAAACTAAAATAGCTGAGCAATATAGTGCTATAGCTATAGTGAGATACACCAGCAGAGACCACCACGTAACTCCCAGCCAAATGACCACTAATAGAGCTACCGCTGTGGGTATACCCCCAGCAATACCCATCACCGGTAAAAGCTGTGATAAGGAACTACGGATACCAACGAGGAAAAAGACCTCATACGAAGCAAGAAAAGTATCAACTAAAATAGCTGCCGACCACGCAACGACTGCACCATATAAGCCCCATACAGGAACAAGGGTGAAATTCAGTAGAAGTGAAACGGCCAAGGACGAAAGCTTGTTATAAAGTTGCCAGCGGCTCTTACCGCTCATCAAAAGAACGGACTGAACTCCTCCTGCGGCAATCGCGACCATCATCGCCGGGCAAATCACCCAGAGAACACCTGCGCCAGAAGAGAAACCATGGCCAAAAATCTCCAATAAGAGAGGGCCAAAGAACGCCAACGTGAGATAGAACGGCCAGCTTAATGCGATCAGTGCACGAGTATTGCCGAGGAAAATTTCTTGTGCACGCGGATAATCATTGACGGCTAAAGCTGCGCTGATAGAAGGACCCGTCACAATACGACCAGTATGCTCAACCATGACGCCAACTCGCACCATACGGTTAACCGCACCATACACACCAGAAGCGCCAACTCCGACAAAAGCCGCTACGCAAAGGACGTCAATCCATTCGAGAATAGACTCAACGACAGCAGAAACTCCACGGGCCGAGCTAAAGCTCCAGAAAGAACGAGAAGTCTCTGCGGGTAAAGGATTCTCAACTAACGAATCTTCTTCGGTCGGAAGTGAACGTCGTACAGCAAAAAATGCAACGATAGCGACAACCACTACGGGGATCACCCAAGAGAACGCTAATGCAAGAGCATTACCGGCTACCGTAACTACTAAGAACACCGCGACAATACGTAGCGTTGGAAGCAGAACATTTTGCAAACCGGTAAAGAGAACTACCTGACCTAGGCCTCGTAAGACACCAAAACAGATGGTCATAAAAGTTGCGCAAAGTAGGAAAGCTGCGGTCACGCTGAGCATCATTCGGTAAGATTCAGAGAGCTCAGGCATCAGCCAAGCATAGCCAATTGTCAAAGAACTGATAGCTAAACAAATCGCTACCGATGGAATAGCCGCAAAACGAATAAGAGACGTGATTGCTGAATAACGCCCCGTTGCTTTCTGCGCTGACACCGTACGAACTAAACCAGTATCAGAACCAAACACCGATAACGATGTTCCAATAGCAAAAAGTGCCATGACCTGGAAAAAATCTCCAGCGCCAGAGGTTCCTAAGCTATTAGAAACGATGAGAGTCGCAACAAACGCAGCGCCAGCACCATACATGACAAAAACAGAGGAAATTGCCCCACTTTTAGCAAGAGAAGCCATAACTATAGACCCTCCTCATGCACAATAGAACGCATAATCAGAGCAAGGCAGAGCATCATTGCTGTCATTTGCATGATGTCAAAACTGTAGAAGATAAAAACGCAGATAGCGCATACCGGAACAGAGTGAATCCAAATACCGGTAGCTGAACTTACACCCCATGTGCTTGCGATGGAATAGAGCATAAAGGCCATGAAGAGGAATAACCCGACCAAACCGAAACAGAACATGAGTGCCCACAGGTAGCCTTGAGTGCCCATTGAAACACCAATAGTGACATTCATTCGTGATGTGCCATAGCCAACGAGTGGTGAATCTAAAACAGCTTCCCACGTTGCTTTATAAAGAGCTGCACGCCCACCGGTTGAATCTGAGTACTCTTGACGTCCTAGAATCTGAGCTAATGTTCCTGAAGCAACTAACGCAATAAGAGCGATGATGGCTGCAACCAACCCGTAGAAAGCTACTTTCAAGTTTCCTTCAAGGACATGGCGGAAAATAACATAGCTGACGCATAATGCTAAGCCAATGAACATGCCACGGTTACTGGTAGCGATTGCAGGGAAAAGACCTGCCGCAACGGATAAGCTCAAAATAATTTTTGTACGCCTCTTGGTTGCTGCAGTAATCACTGCCAAAACAACGGGGGTTAAGAAGGTAAAGGCTAGACCCCAACTATTTGCGTAAGGGAAGGGCGCTGACGGACGAATATAAGGTTCTGGGGCACCCCAAGGAAGCTGTACTTCTGCCAATGGTGGTTGCACATAATCACGGACGAGAGGATTATTCAAAAGTCCGCCTGGCATGAGATAACTCATGGGTGTGATAAGACGAAAATCTGGGAAGAATAATGCAAACCACCCTAGAATGACGACGGTGTACCATACCGTGACAAGCCCACCAAGCATTCCCTGAGCCGATATCTTTTCTCGGGCATTGAAAAAGTAAACGCCGTAGACACCAACGTTAAAGATGTTGACGAATCTCAGCCCCCACGCGAGGATATCGCTACCGCCGTGAAGAGAGACAGTACATACAAGACACCAAATTGTGAGTGCAAACCAGAGCCATTGTGTCTTATAGACAAGAATATTCCCGCGAATCATCATATAGGCAACCATGATGAGGGCAAGAACCGTCGGTAGGAACTGCCAAAGGCCCAACGCCCAGATGATAGGGAAACCGTAAAGGAGTGTATATAGAGGCCAGGCTGGAAGATGAGCAAAACTTTGGGTGGAGTAGGGGTCCGGTTGATGTTCGAAACGTGTGCCACCACGAGATTTAAGAAGTGCTAGCGCCATGTTTTATAGCCCCCGACCTGTTTTTTGTACAAAGTCTAATAGAACATGTGCTTTGACTAGACCGGTGGAAACAATATACGCAGCCCACGCTCGAAGTTGAGTGATGTCACGTGAAAGTGTTGCTCGTGCCCAGCGTCGTGCTTGTTGTGAGTTCCCCAGTGCAGCATACGCAAAAGCTACCTGACCGCTGATACGGGCAAGTCCTCGAGGCTGCTGTTCAAATTCAGGGAACTTCTGTAGAAGATAGGTGAGACCGTCTACCATAGACTGCCATTTTCCGGCAAAGAATGAAGGCCTATCCCATAAGACGAGAATGAGAGGGTCTTGGACGCTGAGCACATCAGCATGTTTGGTAGCTCTTAGCAACAAATCATAGTCTTCGCCGTAGGCACTAGGAAGTTGTTCGTCTACAAGACCAATTTTTCCGCCGTCAAGGTCTGCTCTACGGTAGAGCATGGCGGAGGGATGGATCTCGGTAATACGGGAGAGAAGAAAATCTGTGAAGGTTGCTCGCTCAGGTGCTAGCCGTTGTACATCTTCGCCGGCAGTGCGGATTGTAATACCGCTAGAAATGGCGATAGCCTGTGGATTCTCTTCCCAGAGTTGAACTTGGCGAGATATCTTGTTTTTGTACCAGTAATCGTCATCATCGCAGAACCCGATAAGTTCTCCAGAAGCAGCTAATATACCGCTATTACGACCGCCGGCTAAACCTTGTGGACGCTCATTGACAATAGTTTTGAGGGAACGATTTTGCGGAATATGAATATCGGTGAGCGTATCAATTTCTACGTGGTCAAAGACGACAATGACTTCGATATCTCCTGGATAATCTTGCTCCATAATAGAACGCACTGCTGTGCGAAGAAGCTCAGGGCGTGAACCGATAGTTGCGATAACTGCGGAGATAGTTGGAAATGACATGCTCAGACCTCTTTTATACGTCAGCTGGTGTGTTCAGGGACTGGAATTTACGTTTCATAGAAAGCGCGGTAGTGGCAAGGTTTGCGCAGAAAAGGAGGGCATAAACAGCGATAAATGCTGGTGCCCAACCCCAGAGAATGAAAATCCAGCAGAGTGTGCCAGCATCCATGTGTAAGTTGATGAAAGACCTGAGTGCGCCGCCGGCAGGAGGTGCTGCTGTTTTACGGTTGTTGCGTAACTGTTCTGCAAGGATTTGGCTCATGAAGTGCCCAACAGTTTGTAACGTAAACGCAATAGGAATCCACCATAATGCCCATCCGTGTATTGGCCAGTCATCTTGCCAGCGGATGAATGAAATCAGTACGGCAAGGTGAACAGCTGGTACTCGGATGGAATCAACGACGTGATCTAGCCATTCTCCGGCGGGGGAGGATGCTCCGGTGACTCGTGCGACTTGTCCGTCTGCCGAATCGAGGGCGTATCCGAGAGCGAAAAGGATACTGATGCTCAACGCTGTTCCGAAGGTGGGGGGAGCGAAAATTATGAGGATTATTCCTGTGAAGGACCAGAAAGCGCTAATTGCGGTGACTTGGTTGGGGCTGATTCCATATTTGACAGCTGCTGCCGCGAAATACCGTGCAAGGCGACGATTCACCCAACGAGTGTAAGCAGGGACTCCGTGGCCAGGTTTTTGGGCAGATTCTAACGCCGCGAGAGTCTCACGGAAACCTTGCGGAGAAGATGCTGTGTGTTGAGTACTCAAAACGAAAACATACCAATCAAGTCAGTGCAAACCATGGTGTGGAATGCATGGTGTATGAGGAGAAAAACTTCGGCTACATCTGCTAGAGCAGAAGTATTCGGTGACACTAGATAGTATCCTCAAAATCTTGAGAATACTGTGAGATACCAAGTTAAAACGACGTTTGTGGGGCAATATGTACCGAGAAAACATCGTTTAGGTGATGAGTTGCCACGAAATATTTGGTCTTGTTGTGAGATGTATTAAAGCTGAGAAAGCTGGGGTGTGTTCTTTGAGCATTCAAAGAACACACCCCAGCTCACATGAGTTGAGCCCTCAGCTCAACTTATGGTCTCGACTAACCAACACGCAAGGTTGCGGAGAGGTCGAAGGAGACTCGTGCCCACCAGTTGGTGAATCCGTGAGTTTCTACAGCAATAACGTTCTTGCCTTCAATGAGGTCAGAGGCAGGAATCTGAATGATAACTGGGTTATTGATTGCAGACCAGTCAGCAGGAGCTGCAGTAGCTCGAGTCAAAGCGTCAACATAGCCAGAAGGCATATTGTGGCGTTTGACCTCTTTACCATTGACGTACACGATAGCGCCGTCATCCAAACGCATGTTGAGTTCCAAAGATACATAATCCGAGGGATTCTCAATCTGGATTTCCTTGCGGGTGTACATGGATGTGGGCTGCTTGAAGACATTTGAGTTGAGCTCAGTTCTTAGCTGTGCACTGTTCCAACCCATTGGAGCTGTAGCGTTGTACCAACCGGTAACGTCAGTATCAACCTCGCGCCAAGAGTTATTCGCCCAGACTGGGTCTAGAAGAACGTTCCAGCGCTCGCCACGGTTGATAAGGACCTTATCAGTAACAGGTGCCACAGGGTCTACAGGCTCTGGTTTTTCAGGATCTACTGGCTCTGGTTTCTCAGGGTCAACTGGCTCTGGCTTCTCAGGGTCAACTGGCTCTGGCTTCTCAGGGTCAACTGGCTCTGGCTTCTCAGGGTCAACTGGCTCTGGCTTCTCAGGGTCAACTGGCTCTGGTTTCTCAGGATCTACTGGTTCTGGTTTCTCAGGATCTACTGGTTCTGGCTTCTCAGGGTCAACTACACCGTTACCGAGACCTGCGATAGCCACTGGGGTTGATGCGGAGTAGTTTCCAGCTGCATCAACAGAACGTACAAAGTAGCGAGCGTTATCAGCGTGCTCGACCTCGTAGGTAGTAACGCCAAGACCAACGGTTGCAATAACGCGGTCGTCACGAAGGACTTGGTAGGTGGTCTTGCCATTAGTTTTGCTATCCCAGTTGAGGATATCTTGACCGTTACGAGTCGTTACAGAAAGATTTGCAGGTGTTGCTGGTGGAGTGACGTCACGGGGTGCGTAACGAGCAAAACCAACAGTTTGTTGAACGCCGGAAGCACCAGCACTTCGGTTGATGTCGCCACCAACCCAGAGAACGCCGGTGGAGTCTACGAAGGACTCCCAGATACCGTATCCACTAGCACCGCTGATGATGGGGTTGAACTCTGGAAGAACCGCTCCGGTGTTTGCGTCAAAAGCGTTGACGAGGCGTTCCATGTGGATATTGCTAGATTCATCCCATGGGCGGTCGTGTGTCTGTGCGCCTTCATAAATCCAGTCACCGCAGTGGCATGCAGCGTACACTACGTTGCCACTCTTGTGAAGGTCTTGGAAATCGCCACCAGATTTGGTGATGGCTGCAGAACGACGTGAAAGATCGTTCTTGTTGTATTGCGCAACGAGGTGCTCTGCGCCGCCTGCCCATACTGAGTCATGAGCGTCTTGGACGTCAAACTGGAAACCTTGGTTCTTGTGGTTGCCTTTGTTATATGACAAGCGCCAATCCCAGTCTTGTTTACGGGTACCGTTGTTGTAATCGATGGCTGCGAGTTTCCAGGTACGTTCTGAACCAAGGGTTGAGAAGTATCCTGCTGCATAGACTGCAGAGTTGTCGTCAGCTGCGCTGATGCCGTTGACAGTGCCGTTAAAGTTTGGACGCCACTTCCAGTCGACGGAGCCGGTGTTGAGGTCGAAGCGTGCAGCGCTACGGGAATATGCGTATGCGGAAGATCCGGAGCCTTTAACGTGGGTGAAGATACCACCGATGTAGAGGTAACCGTTTTTAGCGTGGATGGTCTTGACCGTGGTTACACCGGAGGAAAGGCGGTTTTGGATATGCCAATCGTAGGTGCGGTCAATCTTTCCGGTAACGGGGTTGAGGATGACGAAGCCATCGACCTTTTCACCGTTGACTTCGGTGAACTCGCCACCAACAGCTAAAGTTCCGTTAGGTAGAGCTTCTACAGCTTTAACCTGCCCGTTGAGCTTGGGGGTGAAAGAACGTACGAGCTCAGCAGTTTTAACGTTGTAGCCAGCGATGAAGGACTGGTTGACAGTTTCTCCACGTGCACTGACAACATTTTTAAAGTCGCCACCGGTGAATACTGTGTCACCGACCTGTGTGATGGCCTGAACGTAGGTGTTCATCTCTGATTTGGTGCCAGTTCCGGTTGCTTCGGATGTGCGCCATTTCATGGCAGATGAGTAGCTATTAGGTAGTTCTACTTTTTGGGAAGCCGCTGCACCGGAATCAGCAATAGCGTTGAGGTTTAGGTCAGCCTGAGTAAGTTTCGGGCGAAGATATACCTGAGTGAATGGTACTGCGTAGGACCCATTGGGTGACCATAGGTAGGAGTTAGGGCTGGTGTTTCCATACACGCGAGGACCAAACTGGAATCCAAGTTTCCAGTTGAACTCTTTAGATGTGCTGAAACGAAGGACATTGTATCGGGTGTTAAAAGTTCCGATGCGTCCTAGAGAGTGGTGGTAGAACCGGTTCCAATCGGTCCAAGAAGGGTTATCAAACTTGATATTTTCCCAGTTTGCAGTTGCCTGGAGCGCCCAAGTCCAGTTTTTAGCTTGAGCTCGTTGAGCAGTAAGCTCCTGCCATTTGGTTCCTTCAGCGTTGGTGCTACGACGGAATCGTACACCATCTGATAGTTCGCTGGGGGACTGCCCGTTAAGGAGCGCATCAACAGTTAGTGAGGGAAGTTGGATAGGGGAGAAGGCGTCAGTGCCGTCAGGGTTTGTCGCTAGCTTTTGGGGGTCTCCTTGTCCAGCGTATTGTTCTGTCCAGCCTTCACGTCCGCGTCCGATGAGAACCCATCCGCCACCATTGGTTTCTTGGTCGCAGTAGAACTGTTCTGGCGCGTCCATCTCTGGGGTATAAAGCCAGTATGTTCCGGAGCGTGAACGGGAGTTATTTTGTTTAATTTCGTAGCACGATGCTGCTGCTTTGTCGCTGGATGAGCCATCTTTAGTGTTCTCCGCCTGTGCCGAGGTGGTGGTGAGGAACGATAGCCCAAGAGCTGCGGTTGCGGCAGAAGCTAAAAGTGCTTGGGATAGTGTTTTCTTCTTCATAGCCTTTAGCAATCTGGGTTGTTCGGGAAATCGTGAGATGCGATTTTCCACTGACCGTTATCTTGTATCAAAGTAAAAATATTGAGTGAACGTTCAGGTGCTGAGGTGTTATTGATAACGTCTCCTACAGCGTTTTTGACCTTAACTTGTGATGAGTCAAGGCATACCTGAAGTATTTTTGCTGGCTGGTCGTTGTATGTATCGTCAGCTATTTTGGGAGTGCCGACGACCTTTGCTGTGCCTTCTTGAGTCCATTGATTATTTGCGAACTCTTCGGCAGCAGCGATGAAGCTTTCAGCGGCGCTTCCTGTTGCAACAGAGGTAATTTTCTCTTCAGTGGCTTGGTCGAGAGTTACTGTTGTTGCTGGGGCACTGTCTTCTCCACTTTGTGCAGGGTCTTCTTCTGTTGGTTCAGATGGTTTGACTGTTCCAATATCAGAAAGTACCTGCTGGTAAGAGGTGTAGAGCTTTTCTGTTTCGGCAACGTGTTCTTCTGAAGGTTGTACTTCTTTGGAATGTTGAAGTGACTCTGCTCCAGCATAGTTTTCTTCTAGCTTTTGCTCAGGCTCCTTATGTTTTTGCTCTGTGTTAGCAGGTTTCTGTGTTGAATCTGCTGACGCTTCGTTGTGCTGAGCGGGGGTGTTTTTAGGGTCCTGAGATGCGGATGTGGCAGTAGAGCTATCGGGTGAAGCTAGCTGTTGCGATGATGATGCGCTTTTTGTCTCTGACTGTTCGTCAGAACATCCGGTCAGTAGAAGGAGAGGAACGAGGGACGCTCCCATGAGCTGCTTAGACGTTAGCCTAGGCAGAGGTGTTCTGTGTGCTCGATGCATTAAAGCCTCTAAAAGGGTAGACAGCAAAGGTTTTTCTCAGTGTGGATACTGAGTGGTGTGGTTTTGCGAGTGATGCGAGTGTTTGCCTATGGACGGGCAAACTTTTTTTATTCTATAGAGTGAACTGGGAAAAAATTGGAATTATTTTGTACCCATAAATGCACCTAGGGGATATATAAAGGTGAAAAAATCCTTTACAAAGTTCAAAAATGCTACAAGTTTTCAAAAATGAACAATATATAGTAGACACTATGTAACTAATATGAAATAAAAAGACGCTCAAGGGTTTAGGTGTTGGATATTTTTTGGTGAGGAAGATAATAGCCAAAAGGTAGGTTTTTGCCCAACAAAAAACACGAGGCGTGTCTTTCTTGGGGAAAGGGAAGAACCTTGAACGCGGCATAAAAGTCCTTGAAGTTCTTGAAGTCCTTATTGAAAGGAAGGGTGGCGCGTTGAACACACAAGGTTGCAAAAACAGCTAAAATTAGCTTGAAACGGATATTTTTGAACCCAAAGAACATCCCAAGAGCTTCTTGACGAGTAAAGTGATAATCCATCAGTCAAGGGCCCCTTGACCTCGCGGTAATGATCCGTGTTACCGGCGAGTAACCTAGAGCCTGTCTCTTTGGGCAAAAGGCGGCAGTGTAAATCTCCTCTAGATATAAGCAAAACGCACTATGGGTTACGCTATGGTGAGAGTGTCGATAAAAAACCACGTCACGCTAAGAAAACGAATTATGCAATAAAAAACAACAATAAAATTAAATAAAAATAATTATTGATAAAACTCAAAGAAAAATATGAGCCACGCACCAAATATAAAAATATCTGAGCAAGTCACCGTTCAGTTAAGAAAAAACAAGACCCAAAACCAAACCTGCAACACCAACGCTCCTATGCGATAATAATAAACAGCTTAAATCCACACTAAACAGCAGAAAGAAGCTCCAATGAGCCTCACGGGACTCACCCTACTTCTTGAAACAGAACCAACCTTCGCTCGTATCGGAGAATATGCGGCGCAAAACCCAGAAAAACGAACCACAGAACTAGCCATCGGCACCGTCGACGGAGCACGTCCCCCACTCATTGCACACATTGCAACGAACCTCCAAAAAACAACACCTCAAGCAACCACTCTCGTCATCACCGCAACAGAACGAGAAGCCGAAGATACACGCCTAGCCCTCGAATCCTTCCTAAAACCAGACAAGATAGCACTCTTCCCAGCATGGGAAACGCTCCCACACGAAAGACTCTCCCCACGCAGTGACACCGTCGGAGAGAGACTCAGCCTCCTTAGAAAACTAAAGACCGAAACACCTCAAGTTATCGTTGCGCCCATCCGCTCCATCATCCAACCCATCGTAGACGGACTCGAAAAAATGGAGCCAGTCACCTTACGCTGCGGAGAAGAACAAAACTTTGAAGACGTCATCCACGCTCTACAAAATGCCGCCTACTCACGAGTAGACCTCGTCTCCAAACGCGGAGAATACGCCGTCCGCGGAGGAATGATAGACCTCTTCTCACCGACAGCAGAACACCCCGCACGTATAGAATTCTTCGGCGACGAAATCGAAAACATCCGATGGTTCTCCGTTGCAGACCAAAGAACCATCACCTCAAAAGAACACCCACAAACACTCTACGCACCACCTTGCCGCGAACTCCTCATCACCCCCGAAGTCATGAGCAAAGCCGCAAAACTACAAAAAGACTTCCCTGGCGCACGCACTATGCTCGAAAAAATTGCTGGAGGAATCTACGTCGAAGGCATGGAATCACTGACCCCACTACTCGTGGAAAAAATGACCACCTTTATCGACGTCTTACCAACACATTCCATCGCACTCCTCCTCGAACCAGAAAAAATACGCACACGAGCTAGAGACTTAGTCGCCACAAACGACGAATTCCTTCACGCAGCATGGGATAGTGCCGCAGAATCCGAAGAGAACGACGCTGAAAAAGCACCCCTAGACGTCGGACAACACCGAGAAGAATTCAACGAGGGATCATTCCAAAACTTGCAACAAGTGCGCCAACACGCACACAAAAACCACTGCTCATGGTGGTCCATGACAGCCCTAGGCATTGACGACGCCATCGAAAACGACATCGACTCCATCACCTTTAACGCCAGAGAACCGCACTCCTACGCAGGAAAAGTTGAAGAACTCCTCAAAGAACTTCACCAGAAAGTACGTGACGGATGGAGAATCGTTGCCGTAACAGCCGGCAACGGGCCTCTCGACCGCCTCATCGAAGTACTCCACCAAGCTGAAATTCCTGCCACACGTACCGACAGTCTAGAGAACATCCCCGATCCCGGAATAATTGAGCTAACCACCGCTCAAACAGGAAAAGGGTTTATGCTCGACGACGCCAAAATTGGTTTCCTCACTGAAGCCGATATCCTCGGACGAACCAGCAACTACATCATCTCCCGTAGCGGAAATACTAAATTACCTACTCGACGCAGAAAAAATGCTGTAGACCCCCTCGCCCTCAAAGCAGGAGACTATGTTGTTCACGAACAACACGGTATCGGGCAATTTATCGAAATGATACAGCGCCCCATCGCAGGAACAGCGCACAATTCACCACACAAAGCCTCCAAAGAATACCTCGTCCTCGAATATGCGCCCTCCAAACGCGGAGGACCTAAAGACAGACTCTTCGTACCCGCCGACCAACTCGACCAAGTCTCTCACTACGTTGGTTCAGAAGCACCAACATTATCTAAAATGGGAGGCTCTGACTGGGCAAAAACTAAAAGCCGTGCTCGAAAAGCTGTTAAAGAAATCGCTGCAGACCTCATCAAACTTTACTCTGCACGACAAGCCTCAAAAGGACATGCCTTCAGCCCCGATACCCCATGGCAGCGTGAACTCGAAGAAGCCTTCCCCTATAACGAGACACCCGACCAGCTCTCTGCCATCAACGATGTCAAAGCAGATATGGAACGTGAAATACCGATGGACCGCCTCATCTGCGGAGACGTCGGATACGGAAAAACAGAAATTGCCGTCCGAGCAGCCTTTAAAGCAGTACAAGACGGAAAACAAGTGGCAGTACTCGTACCAACCACACTCCTAGCACAACAACATTACGAAACATTCTCACAACGATTCTCTGGATTCCCCGTACGTATACGCGTCCTCTCCCGATTCCAAAAAGCGAAAGAAACAAAAGAAGCACTAGAAGAAATAACGCAAGGCAGCGCCGATATTATTATTGGAACACACCGACTATTCTCACAAAACGTTGAGTTCAAAGACCTCGGGCTCATCATCATTGATGAAGAACAACGCTTCGGTGTAGAACACAAAGAAAAACTCAAACAGCTCAGAACAAACGTTGACGTCCTAGCCATGTCAGCAACACCCATCCCACGAACACTAGAAATGTCACTCACAGGTATTCGTGAAACCTCTACCCTCGCCACTGCACCTGAAGAACGACATCCCGTTCTCACCTACGTGGGCGCTCGCACCAACCAACAAATCACTGCTGCTATTCGTCGTGAAATTATGCGAGAAGGGCAAGTCTTCTTCGTACACAATAGGGTTTCTTCCATCGAATCTGTGGCACGAGAACTACAAGAACTTGTTCCCGAAGCACGTATCGCTATCGCTCACGGGCGGATGAGTGAAAGCCGACTCGAACAAATTATTGTTGATTTTTGGGAACGAAAATTTGATGTACTCGTCTGCACCACTATCGTTGAAACCGGTCTAGATATTTCTAATGCGAATACCCTAATCGTCGATCAAGCGCAGAACTATGGCCTATCTCAACTGCATCAGCTACGTGGACGAGTCGGAAGAGGCCGAGAACGAGCCTACGCTTACTTCTTATACCCCCCAGAAAAGCTCCTTGGAACGGTAGCACTAGAACGACTCAAAGCTGTGGCTACACATAATGAGCTTGGCTCCGGTATGCAATTAGCGATGAAAGACCTTGAACTTCGAGGGGCAGGAAACCTCCTTGGCGGAGAACAATCTGGACATATCGCAGGAGTCGGCTTCGACCTGTACCTTCGTCTCGTGGGCGAAGCTATCACTCAGTTCCGCTCTGATGGTGAAGAAGAAAAGAATATTGACGTTAAAGTTGATATCCCAGTCAACGCACACTTCCCGCATGAATATATTTCTTCTGAACGTTTACGCCTTGCAGGATACCGACAAATCGCACAAGCTAATAGTGAAGAGGAACTCAACGACATCCGAGAAGAGCTCAAGGACCGTTACGGTGAGCTTCCCGAACCGGTAGAAAACCTTCTCTTAGTGGCATCGTTACGTATTTATGCTCGTTCTTTAGGCGTTCAAGAAATTGTTGTGATGGGAACGAAAGTCCGGTTCTATCCGGTAGATCAACTTGCAGAATCTCGTCAAATGCGTTTAGAGCGTATGTACCCTGATGCAACTTACCGGAAAATTCCGGAGAGTACACATTCTCAGATTCTTCTTCCACGTCCTAAAACTGCACGTGTTGGGGGCAAAGATCTCAGTGACCGTCCACTCATTGACTGGGTTCAGAACTTCCTCAAAGTCATTATTGACCCACAATGAGACTTTAAGGTGGGCGGGGAGTGACGTTCTAGAAAAATAGCGGTGGGACATAAGAATTTCTCTTATGTCCCACCGCTATTTTTCTTAAGCGTTTAATGGCTCTTCGACGGTGAAGATTAGAGCTGGGTCAAGTCAGTGCCGCTGGTACGCTGAGCAGTATTTGTCTTGGATGGCAAAACATGGAAGACAACGCCCCAGATGCTACCAAGGATGAGTGTTCCTAACGCAAACCAGAATGATCCACCATCAGGGAACGTGTTTAAGCACCATAGACCGGACAAAAAGATAACAAAAAACACCGAGAAGATACTAATATTCTCAAGGTGCTGACCTTGACCAGAGAACTGCGGACCAGACTGTCCACTAGATTCTTTATGGTAGTCGTGCTGGTAGTGTGACATAGAAAAACGTCTTTCTCAATGCAGAAGCGAACGATATGTAATAAGAAGTTAAACCTCAGTATAGATGGTGTAGAAAACTTATGCACATTGTGTGCCTAAGTTTTCTACACCTCTTAAAGATTAATAAGCGCCCTCAACGGCATCTGCAGCACCAATAATGGCGATACCTTGAGAAGCTCCGATACGAGTAGCACCAGCATCAATCATGGCAAGAGCTTGCTCACGTGTACGAATACCGCCAGAAGCCTTAACCCCCATATCAGCACCAACTGTTCGTCGCATCAAAGCGATGTCCTCAACCGTTGCACCTGCTGAAGAGAAACCAGTAGAGGTCTTCACAAAATCAGCGCCAGCTTCGATGGCAGCTTCACAGGCAAGAACTTTCTGCTCATCGTTAAGTTCAGAGGTCTCAATAATGACCTTAACAATTGCCCCACCATCATGAGCAGCCCGAACAACACCACGGATGTCTTCGACCAAAGCCTGACGATTCCCGCTCAGAGCATGAGCAATGTTAATGACCATATCAACTTCGCGAGCGCCAGCTGATACAGCTGTTTGAGTTTCAAAGGCTTTGACCTCTGGTGCAGATGCACCCAAAGGGAACCCAATAACAACACAAGGAACTGCTTCAGATCCGGCTAGTTCTTCGGCGAGGACGCTAACCCATACAGGGTTTGCGCACACTGATGCGAAACCGTGTTCACGAGCTTGTGCGCAGAGTAAACGGACTTGTTCTTCTGTCGCTGAAGAAGCAAGAATCGTGTGATCAATCATATGCGCTAGTTCAGTGGGGCTTAGCTGTGCAGCTGAACCGCCAGTAGTAGGTGTATTCATCTAAATATTCTCCATGACCGTAAAATATGGGGCACACCACTGCAAGATGACAAGGCGAAACCCAAAAATAAATAATTCTAGACGCCTAAAGCAATCTTCATCGTATGCGCAATACGTTCTAGACGTTCTTGCGCCTGTTGACGTGCTACCACGAGCGCACCATCTTCTTCAGAGACAGGAACAATAACCTCAACATAGCATTTGAGTTTAGGCTCTGTACCTGAAGGGCGAACAATAACTCGTGAATTATCTTCGCTTAAGAACAGTAGACCATCGGTGGGGGGAAGACCCTCATAACCATCTGATAAATCAGCGTGAGTACATAGTGGTGAATCACCTAAGGTGAGAGGAGTCGTCGTTCGTAGAGAACTCATCATCTGTCCGATACGGCTAAGGTCTTCAACACGAACTGAAATCTGGTCAGTAGCGTATACACCGTGTTCTTGGGCGATGCGGTCAAGAACCTCAATGAGAGAAGAACCTTGTTCTTTGAGACGATGAGCATAACGAGCTACGACAAGTGCCGCAGAAATACCGTCTTTATCTTTGACTAAATCTGGGGCAACGCTATAGCCGATAGCTTCTTCATAACCGTAGCTAAGCCCCTCAATGCGAGCAATCCATTTGAAACCGGTGAGGGTTTGATAATGACGGATTCCGTGAGCTTGAGCAATAGCACCTAGCTGACGAGATGAGACAATTGAGTTTGCAAACGTAGCGTTCGTAGTGCCTTCTGGTGTTTTGGCGAGCTTCTCGATCATTGCCACACCCAAAAGTGAACCAATTTCATCTCCACGAAGCTGACGCCAAGAATTTTGGTGGGGGTCGTACACTGCGAAAGCTGCACGGTCTGCGTCTGGGTCATTGGCGATGATGAGGTCGGCGTTTTTCTGCTGAGCTAACGTAAAAGCAAGGTCTAAAGCACCGGGTTCTTCTGGATTAGGGAAAGATACTGTTGGAAAATCAGGGTTGGGAACAAATTGTTCCTGCACAGGAAATACCTCAGTAAAACCTGCGTTGTTGAGAACAGAAAGAACGGTCTGCCCACCGACACCGTGCATTGCTGTATATACGATACGTAAGTCGCTGGGTTCTGTTGAGTCTAGATGATTAATTGCTTCAACATATTCTGAGGCGATGTTCTGATCGAGAACTTCCCAACCTTGTTCTGCTAAAACAATTTCTTCATCAACGATGTGAGCAATTGCTTCAGCAATATCTGCATCATAGGGAGGCACAATTTGAGCTCCACGGCCGTGTTCTGCAACAGCTTGACCGCCAAGATATACCTTATAACCGTTATCTTCGGGTGGGTTGTGAGAAGCTGTGACCATGACACCAACTTCAGCGTTAAACTTACGGCAAGCCCACGCTAATACAGGTGTTGGTAGAGCTGAAGGCATCAAGAGTGTGCGGATACCGGCTGCCGTAAAAATTGCGGCGGTTTCTTCTGCAAAAATATCTGAGTTATAGCGTGCATCATAGCCAACAACAGCGGTGATACCAGACCACTTCTCGTGCGTTGAACGCCCGCTCACATACGAGGCAAGACCAGCTGCTGCGCGGCGTACCACCACACGGTTCATACGCATTGGCCCTGCTCCTAAAGCAGCTCGTAACCCCGCAGTGCCAAATTGTAAGGTGCCGCTAAATCTCTCGGCGAGGTCTGTGGCAGCTTGGACGTCACCGTCACGAACTTGCGAGAGTAACTTTTCGAGTTCTTGACGTGTTGTGGCGTCGGGGTCAATGCTCAGCCAATGTTCAGCTTGAGCTAATAGGTCAGAGGACTGATCCATCGAGAAAATCCTTAAAATGACTGTGGAATGAGGAACAAAAGAATTAAATTTTTGCGATGATATCGGCAAGTAAACGCGAGATACGAGGTCCGGCATCGATACCAGCTTGAATCACTTCTTCATGGTTCAAAGCAGTCTCTTGAATACCTGCAGCCATATTCGTGACTAACGAAATACCACAAACTTCTAGTCCCGCAGCTCGAGCAGCAATGGCCTCTAGCGCGGTAGACATACCCACCAAATCAGCTCCCATCGTGCGCATCATGCGAATCTCTGCAGGAGTTTCGTAATGAGGTCCCGGTGCCTGATAATAAACGCCTTCTTGTAAGGAGGGGTCAATATCCTGCGCAATGGCGCGAATACGAGGAGAATACAGGTCGGTTAAATCGACAAAATGAGCACCCGATAGGGGAGAGGTTGCCGTAGCGTTGATGTGGTCACTAATGAGGACTGGCATGCCCGCTGAATATGACGGGTTGAGACCGCCACAACCATTAGTCAGAATCATTGTTTTGACACCTGCCGCTGCTGCACATCGAACTCCGTGAACAACGGCGTCGACTCCACGACCTTCGTAATAGTGTGTTCTAGCGCCAATTACAAGAGCGCGCTGGCCAGAAGGGGTCAAGATAGAAGAAATTGTTCCAGCATGGCCAGCTACACCAGAAGCGTGGAATCCTGGTAACTCTGCTGCGGAAATTGTGTGTGTTGTTTCTCCGATAAGTTGAGCAGCCTCACCCCAGCCTGAGCCGAGGGTTAGAGCAATATCGTGCTGAGCGACTCCGGTCAGCTCACTGATGCGTGTAGCGCTTTGCTGTGCAAGGATGTGTGCAGGGTGCTCTGGGGAAGAAGTAGGCAGAGCAGACGTTAAAGTACTTTTCTCATGTATCACACATGCTAACCTATCAAAATTGCGTTCAAAGGTGGGAAACCTGCACGAAAAAGGCGTAAGAGTTTGAATGAAATTATCTTCTGCATCACAATAGAAGGGTGACTCATACAACAGATTACGCATCACGCACTATTATCATTCTCGGCGGAGGCCCTGGCGGGTACGAAGCCGCACTCGTAGCGTCCTCCCTCGGCGCACAGGTAACGCTTATCGAACGACAAGGATTTGGTGGTTCCGCAGTACTTACCGACGTCGTCCCCTCAAAAACCCTCATCGCCTCAGCCGATATTATGGCATCCCTCGACGAAACAGCAGATCTTGGAATCTGCTTTTCTGAAGAAAAAACAACAGGCAAACCCTACGTCGACCTCAAAACTGTTAACGAACGGCTCCTACGACTTGCCCAACAACAATCAGCAGATATTAAACGATCATTAGAACGAGCCGGAGTCACCATTATCGAAGGCACCGGAAAACTCAAAGACCAACACACCGTAGAAGTCCAAGAAAACAACAACCTGAACTACGAACTACAAGCAGAATTCATCCTCCTTGCTGTTGGAACACACCCACGAGAACTGCCAACAGCAAAACCCGATGGAGAACGCATCCTCAACTGGACGCAACTATACTCACTCAAAGAACTCCCCGAAGAACTCATTGTTGTCGGCTCCGGAGTCACCGGTGCAGAATTCGCCTCAGCCTACAACCGTCTTGGCTCACACGTTACCCTCATTTCTTCTCGAGACCGCGTACTACCCGGAGAAGATGAAGACGCCGCTGAAGTCCTTGAAAATGTCTTCGACCGCAGAGGGGTTAAAGTCATTCCACGTTCACGAGCTCAAGCCGTTAACTATTCCGAGGACGGAACCAAAGTAATTGTCTCTCTAGCAGACGGACGAAAAGTTCAAGGAACACATTGCCTTATCGCTGTTGGCTCTATTCCTAATACCGAAAATCTTGGACTAGAAAACGCTGGAGTCAAAACCACACAAAGCGGTCATATTATCGTCGATAAAGTATCACGTACCAACATCTCCAGTATCTACGCAGCAGGAGACTGTACCGGCGTCTACCCTCTAGCCTCTGTTGCCGCAATGCAAGGGCGAGTCGCTATGGCACATATGATGGGAGACGCTGTAAAACCGCTACGTACTCACCAAGTTGCCGCCAATATTTTTACCTCACCAGAGATTGCCACCGTTGGTATCACCGAAAAAGAAATTGCTCAAGGAACGTACCGTGCAGATACCATCATGCTATCTCTCTCGACGAACCCACGCGCAAAGATGATGGCAGTCAAAGACGGTTTCATCAAAATTTTCTCACGCCAACATTCTGGAACAGTTCTCGGTGGTGTGGTTGTTGGACCGCGTGCTTCAGAACTCATCTTTCCTCTAGCATTAGCAGTCGATAAAAAATTGCATGTTGATGACCTTGCCGAGACCTTTACCGTATATCCCTCATTGACAGGATCTATCTCGGAAGCTGCTCGAAAACTGCATAAGGCCCTCTAAGTCATTAACGTCGGAGGCAATATATAAGGG
>NZ_JBLXYA010000005.1:0-137522 GCF_048512865.1 Rothia sp. P13129 | reverse complement strand
GTTTCTGTCATTGAGATGATAGAAGTCTAGGTAGTAAAAGAGCACCCCTCTTCGGAGGGTGCTCTTTTATTTTAACAACCTTTTTAGAAGTATTTGGGGAATACTCGTCCTCAGTGGAGATAGTTTAGAGCAATATTTATGCTCATCGACTGTGTTGAGGGGACTAGAATTCCCTCTGGGTTATTACAACTCTTCTGTTGCTCTCATGGGTGCGAGAGAGCCCTAAGGTACAACGTAGTGCGTATACAGAAAAGGTGGGGTCAGTATTTTACTTCTGATTCTTAGCGAGATATAAAAGCCTGTTCCTAAGTTGTTCTCATAGAACTGCATTTGAGGGATAGGAACCCCTATCTAGGCTCTTTATAAGCTCTTTCTTGACCCTATGGATAACCTCTAAGAGCTATCTGGTGTCTAATCAATGGATAAAATTACGAAGCCGTATAAACACTCCGATAAATATTGCGGATCAAAACCTGCTGACGTAGACGAATAAAGACCTGTTCAAGGAAATCATGCATATAGCACTCATCGGTACTTGTTGAAGCAGCAAAGCTAAGTCCTGAAAATGCCCCAAGGACAATTGACACTTTAACAAGAACAGAGCTAACAGGAAGTTCTACACCAAATAATAAAAAGTTCTCTGGCGTATGGTTAATCCACGATGCGGCAGCCTCTGAGGGGATAGCAAAACTACCAAACCACACGAAGAATAGAAAAACAAAGATGGAAAACATAACAGCTTGAATACACTGAACCATCGCTGGAACAAGAATAAAGTTAATGCGTTCGCTCACTCCTAAAGGTTTAGCAGAAACAGAACCTTCTATACGTTCTGTAACCGTGTTCCAAAAGCTCGTAGACTCAGCCGATACCCGCTGATACTCTTCTGAACTAAACTGAATACCCTTACCCTGATGATCTCCCAGAACTTCTTTAGAGCGTTCAATAACAGTCGTTGTAACGATAAAAAGAGCGAGGGTGAACATCACAGCTGACACGGCAAAAGTCTTTGCGTAGCTGAGAGCGTCTGCAACTTTCCAAATCTCTGCATTAACAAAGAAAAATAAGACCGCCACCATAAGCATTGGCAAAACTTTTGCAATCATAATCATTGCCGAGCCAAGCTGTACAAGAGTCTCTTTAAAAGCCCACCATAAAATTGAATCTAACCCTAGAAAAAGTGCTAATAGTATAGCTAGCACGCAAAGAATAACCTCAATGGAAGAGCTAAAGAAGAGAGGCTCCCCAATACCCATTCGATAGCTCAGGCTGGGGGATAAAAGATACATGATGGAGAGAATGCTCATCGATCCGGTAATAACAAAAAGTGTTTGCGGTGTTTTTCTTTTAAAACGAAGAACCAGCCACGGGATAACAAGTGCTACTAGCGGTCCACCAAATAAGAGAACAAAAGCTCCAATGCCTTTGATAATTTCTAATTGGATATCATCAGTGGTATCTTCTTGAACAAAAATTTTATCGTCTAGATGAGCCAAAATAGCCACAGAAATCGTCACAATGAATAAGGTGACTGATAGCCATAACCCTAAAGGAGTAATTCTCACGAACATTTCTTTGATGCGTTCCTGTGGAAGAATAACTAAAGGAAGGCCATTCGCCCTAAACCAACGTGATGCCTCATGATGTTCTGAAGAAGATAAGCTCATAGTTGCTATTCTAGAGTATGCAATTTTGTCTTTTTCTAGCGTAGTAGAGACTGAATGAACTCAAGTATGCAGATAGGATTCGCCGATGACTCGTTTTACTAATGAACAATTGCGTACTTTTACCTTAGTCGTTGATGAAGGCACCTTTGAAGCCGCAGCAGAAATTTTAGGTGTTAGTGCTTCGGCGATTTCTCAACGCATTAAAACAATGGAAACGAGTGCCGGTCGTATCCTGCTACAGCGTACTAATCCTGTACGTCCAACAGATTCTGGTGAAGTGGTTCTTAGAGTTGCCCGCCAAAATGAATATCTTAATGCAGAGCTAGAACAAGAACTCGGCGAATGTGCTGGGCAAGGCAGCATAACCATTGCTGTAAACTCTGATTCTTTGGCTACCTGGTTGCTCTCTGCTGTAGGGGAACTATCCCGATGCGATAAAATCTTTTGCGATCTCAGAAGAGAAGGGGAACAGCATTCTTCAGCTCTTCTCCGTTCTGGGGAAGTTATGGCGGCAATTACTTCTCATCCAGAACTCATTAATGGTTGTGAGGTTGAAGAACTTGGCCAAGCGCGGTACTGGTGTGTTGCCTCAAAAGAATTTGTTGATGAACATTTTAAAAATTGGCCACACCATATAACAGCAGAAGAACTCAACGCTGCACCCGTTATTGAGTTTGATAGAAAAGACCACGGACAGCGTTCTTCTCGTCATCTGATTCTCAAGGCCCACAACGTTGAAGATAACGGAGGAGAATCACCGAGTATTTATATTCCCTCGTCCCCTGACTATGCTCGAGCAGTAGAAGACGGTATTGGTTGGGGGCTTGTTCCAGAAGCTCAGTGCCGTCAAGGTCTTGAATCTGGAACAATAATATCTCTAGCGGGGGATGAGCCTCTAGATTTTCCCCTCTATTGGCAACGTTGGAAGATCTCGTCACGTATTCTTGACCGTGTTACCCAACGTATCTATGACGCTGCCCAGAAATACTTAGAACCTAAAAACCTCTAAAATGCAATCTTGACAAGAGTATATTCTGGTATAGGAATATATTTACCATATTCCCTGCCATACAAAATACGCGACAGCGGCAAAAACAAAACCAGCTAAAGCTAAACGACGCAACTTCGTCTCAAAAATGGCAGCACGAATATCCTCCCTCTTCTGGCGAGGCTCATGAGGATTCACCGGCGCCAAATTCGACGGATTCGTCACCTCAGGTTTATCAGATAAAGACCCCGTATCTTTCTCAGACATAACATCCACTAACGCCAACGAGTCATCATCAAAAGACCAGCCATCATCAAACCAACACCAATAGCAACATTCCACATCGAAAGACCCGGAATTGGCAGAGTTGTCTCACTAATATAGAAAACCATAATCCATAAAATACCGAGAACGACAAGACCAAACATAATAACCTGATACCACAGAGGAGTAGGAGAAGCGAAATCATCAGTAACCATTTCTTTAGCTATCCGACGAAAAGTCTCCTCCTCATGCAAATCACTATCCGTCATTACTTTCTTATCTTTTGCCATCTTTCCTCCAAATACTTATTTACCCATACGCCATATCAGGTACGGTTGAACATATACCCAATAAATCAACAGATTCATCGCTTAGAATTTTATCTGCTCAGACCCTAACAAACATAGCAGACACCTAAAAACACCCTCAAGAAAACCGACGAACCCGTACAACGGAAAATCTATGAAAAATACCTCCACCAGACCAGAAAAAAATACATCCCCTCATACAAAAGGGCGCATGGTCATACAAATTATCGGAGAAATACTCATCACCCTAGGGCTCATCTTGCTCCTCTTCGTCGGATGGCAACTTTGGTGGACCAATATCTCTGCTTCACAAACACAATCACAAGCAGTGCACACTCTCGCTGAAGAATTTAAACAAGCTGCAGAATCTGAGAAAACATCACCACAACAACCAACAACACCACAACAAAGCCCTAATACACCACAACAAGCCCAAGAACCATACTCTAACGAACCAATAGCACCACAAAACACCGCAACACCAGAAGAAAACAACAACCAACACTCACCAGAAGAAAACAACCCAGAACCACCAATACCCCATAACACCGACCCCAACAACCCACCTGTAGGACGCGAACCAGAATACGGAAAAGCCTACGGCATTGTGTATATCCCACGATTCGGCGCACACTACCAACGCCCCATCGCAGAAGGCACCGGAACAGATGTCCTCGACACACTAGGACTAGGACACTACGAAAACACCGCAATGCCCGGAGAAATTGGAAACTTCGCTCTTGCCGGACATCGCCAAACCAATGGAGCAGTGCTCGATTACATCGACCAGCTCCGTATCGGCGACAAAATATATGTACAAACCATTAACGGCTACTACACCTACACCATTTACGAAACATCAATCGTATACCCCGAAGATATCTACGTTATTGCCCCCAACCCTCAACACCCCGACAACGAACCTACTGAACGCATCATGACCCTAACAACCTGCCACCCCCGCTTCGGAGACACCCAACGATACATCGTTCACGCACGCTACGAACACTGGCAGCCACTATCTGCCGGAGCGCCCCAAGAACTTCAAACAGCGCAATAAACACCGCAAAAACCAAAGGTATAAGAAAATATGTACGCATGGATCTTTAGACACCTACCCGGACCACTCTGGGCACGTATTATCATCGCCATAGTACTGGTGCTCCTCATCATCTGGAGCCTCATGGAATATGTATTCCCAGCTATCGCAGAGTATAGTCCTCTATACCGTGACGTGACAGTAGACCACTAGCCTCCACTCAAAGAAGGAACTATGACCAGAATCCTTGTTATCGACAACTACGACAGCTTCGTCTTCACCCTCGTCGGCTACCTAGAACAACTCGGTGCTCACGTCACCGTCATCCGTAACGATGAAGCATCCCTAGAAACCGTCATCAACCAAGCCCAAGAACATGACGGCATCATGATCTCCCCCGGACCAGGTGCACCCCACGAAGCTGGCTGCATTATCGAACTCATACAATGGGCTGCGCAACACCATAAGCCACTCCTTGGAGTATGCCTAGGACACCAAGCCATTGCAGAGGCCTTCGGAGCCGTGGTTTACCACGCACCAGAAATCATGCACGGAAAAATCTCTCATATTACCCACAACGAACAATCCGTATTTAACGGCTTACCCAGCCCGCTACGAGTCACCCGCTACCACTCACTAGCCGTAGACCCAAAAACTATGCCAGAAGAACTCGAAGCAACCGCAACCAGCGAAAATGGCATCATCATGGCATTACAACATAAAACATGTCCCATACATGGAGTCCAATTCCACCCAGAATCAGTCCTCACAGAAGGTGGATATAGCATGCTTGGCACATGGTTAGAAGAAGTCGGACTCAACGGCGCACGAGAAAAAGCACAAAACCTCAGCCCCCACATCAACTCATAACCCCTATAAAAAATGCTGGTATAGAACTCATTACGAGATCTACACCAGCATTTTTTGATTGAAGATACATCAACTACGACATATCCTCTCACCATATTTAGTTATCTGACTTTTCCTCAGCTGCAGGAGCAGAAGGAGCAGGAGCCTGTGAAGAACGCTCAGGCGCCGGACGACGCTGACTATTCTCTGACTTTTCCTCAGCTGCAGGAGCAGAAGGAGCAGGAGCCTGTGAAGAACGCTCAGGCGCCGGACGAGGATTCTCCGGTGCAGGAGGAACAGGACGACGCTCAGGCTGAGGAGCTACCGTCGGACGAGGCCGAGGAGCAACCGTTGGAGCAGGAGGAGCAGCAGCAACACGAATCGTCACAGTGCTTCCCTGACCAATCGTCGTACCAGCAGCCGAACTCTGAGAAAGAACCGTACCCGCTGGAGCAGCATTGGTCTGAACCGTCTCAATATTCGTACTCAACAAAACATCAGGAGCACTCAACGCCGCAATCGCCTGATCACGACTCAAACCAATCAACTCAGGAACAGTCACTTTACCGTCCGAAAGAACAATATCAATGGTCGAACCAGCCGCAATCTTACTTCCTGGCTCCTTCGACAACGACACCACCATACCGGCAGGAATCGTTGCACTATTGACCGTAGACGTACGTCCAGGAACAAACCCAGCATCCTGCAAAGCAGAACGAACATAAGCCTCAGACTGGCCCTCAATATTATCTGGTATCGCCAACTGAGAAGGCCCCTTAGAAAGGGTCAGAAGAACCTCGCTGCCCTCTTCAACCTCAGTTCCTGTTACCGGCGTACTCTTAATAACATCATTCTTTGCAACAGCATCAGAGAACTCATCATCCCACTTAACCGTCAAATTAAGATTACGGACAGCAGTTTCAGCATCATTCTTCGATAACCCCTGAACAGCAGGAACCTGATGAACAGGAACCTTCTTTAGCTCATTCTGGTAGTACAACACCGTTGTCACCGAGAAAAGAGCCAAAGCAGCAATAATCATGCCAGTAATAACACGAGTCCACGCCTGACGACGACGACGCTTCTTTGCCAATGCCTCATTACGCTCATAATCATAAAGCTCTTCATCGGTATACTCAGCCTGAGCATTATCAAACCAACCGCCCAGACCAGCAGCTTCATCAGAAGAAGGCTGAGCATGAGCGCTCGTATTCAATGAAGAATATGCGGCAGAACCGCCCGCAACACCCGTTGCAGCAGCTGCACTCAGTGCTGTCGTAGAACCTGTCTCAACATCATCAAATGTTGCAGAAGGAACACCCTGAACAACATTTTCTAACGCTGAACGAAACTCATCGGCAGACTGGAAACGATCCGAACGAGACTTACTCAAAGCCTTCAACAAAACACCATCTAAGGCAGGAGCGAACTTGACCGAAGCATAAGAACTCGGATCTGCAGGTGTCTCACTAAGATGCTGATGTGCCAAATCCTTTGCCGAAGAAGCAATAAACGGCGGACGGCCACACAACAACTGGTATATCACACACGCAACAGAATAAATATCGCTACGAGAATCTACGGTCTCACCACGAACCTGCTCAGGAGCAATATACGCATGAGAACGTTCTGTCTGCTCAGTCGGTTCAGAAGAGCCTCCCACATTTTCCAAAGCTCGATCCAGACCAAAATCCAAGACCTTAACCTGACCAAACTGATTCTTTGAACGATCTTCCTCAGTGGAAGGCAACACCATAATATTGGTTGGACGTATACCACGATGAGTAATGCCCTGATCATTAGCATATTGAAGGGCCTCAAGAACCTGCGTACCATACGCAACAGCCTCAGCAACAGGAAGTTCCCCACGCTCATCTAATAATGTTGCAAGAGATTTTCCTGATACTAACTCCATCACCAAATAAGGAACCTGATGTAGAGGAGTCTCGTCATCACCCTCTACCGTAATCGTTCCTGTGTCATAGACTGCCACGATAGCAGGATGGTTCAAAACAGCAGCTGCTTCCGCCTCACGCTGGAAACGCGCGCAGAAAAGCGGATCCGCAGCTAACTCTGGATGCACCACTTTAAGTGCAACCCGACGTCCTAACCGCGTATCTTCGGCAGAATACACGGTAGCCATCGCACCGGAACCAAGAACATCTTGAATCCGGTAACGCTTATCAATCATTTCAGGAAGCTGAAATTCCATTCAATTCACCCGTTATTCGAAGCAGTTGGAGTAGTAGATGGATTAGTTGAAGACTGAGAATCTTCCGGCTGTTCCTGAGAACCAGCACTAGGAGAATCTGTAGCCGTCGGCGAAGCCGTTGACTTCGGTGAAGTTGCAACGTAAATATCTACGCTACTACCAACTTCAACTTTAGTCCCAGAAGAAGGGTTAGTTCGGAGTATCGTGTTTGGCTCCGCACTACTAGACTCCTCCTGATGAACTTTCACATTAACACCAAGTTTAGTAATTTCACTAATAGCTGTGTCGCTATTCATTCCTTCTAAATTAGAGGGAAGCGTCACAGAACGAGGACCAGTTGAATACGTAACCGTCACTGTAGCGCCTGGGCTCAACGCCCCCTCAGGTGATACAGACAATACCGTATCTGCCGGCTGATCAGAAGTTCTCCCCGTAGTTTTTGTAGACAACCCCTGTGCGACAAGCTCATTCACAACATCCTCAAGTTTCTGGCCCTCAAAGGCAGAAGACACCACCTCAATAGTGACCGGAGAATCATCAACAGGAGCCTTCATCTCAGGAGACGCCTCTACTGTCGAAACTGTACCCGACACAGTTGGAACAGGAGTATCTTCAGAAGAAGCTGGCGTCCGCTGTGAGCCTTCAAGAATCACAAACCAAACCACTAACGCAACTACAACAGCTGCCAATATCAAAGATACCCACACCCACGGGGACTTTCGCTCAGCCCTTGCTGGATAGGAACGATACGTAGACTCAGCAACAGCCGGAATTGGCGCTGTCGTAGACTGCGGAACATGACGATGCCCAGAACCAAAACGAGGACGCTGAGGAGTAACAGCAGTAGGAGCCGTCATCACCTCCGTAACAGACGTACCATCAGGAGACAAAAACTCAGCTAGTGTCGGAACGCTCTTAATCGCAGCCTTAATATCCTTACGACGAATAGCATCAATAGCAGAAGCCAACGCTGTCGCATTCTTAGGACGCTGAGCCGGATCTTTAGACAACAAACACATAATCAGCGCTGCTGCTGGAGCTGGCACCGACTGAGGCAGCGGGGGAGGCGGATCATTCACCTGCGCCAACGCAATAGCAATCTGAGACTCTCCCGTAAAAGGACGCTTACCAGCTAAACATTCATAACCAATAATGCCCAAAGAATACATATCAGAAGAAGGAGTTGCCTGCTGCCCAGTAGCCTGCTCTGGTGCAAGGTACTGAGCCGTTCCCATCACCTGACCAGTAGCCGTTAACGGAACCTGATCTGCAAGACGAGCAATACCAAAATCCGTCACTTTAACACGATCACCCGGAGCAATAATCAAATTACCCGGCTTCACATCTCGGTGTACAAGGCCCTGATCATGAGCAACCGCAAGAGCACGCGCAGTCTGAGCAATAATACTCAAAATACGATCAGAATCTAATGTACGTTCCTTCTCAATAATGTTCGATAACGGATCTCCGGGAACAAGCTCCATCACCAAAAAGGCAGAGCCATCTTCCTCACCATAATCAAAAACATTTGCCACCCCAGGATGATTCAACAACGCAGTATGGCGAGCTTCAGCACGGAAACGCTCCAAGAAACCAGGATCGCCGGTGTACTCCTCTTTAAGAATCTTCACCGCAACGATACGACCAAGTACCTTATCACGAGCCTTCCACACCTCACCCATACCACCAATAGCGATACGCTCCGTGAGATTATAACGACCACCTAACGACGTCTCAGTTGAAGGTCTCACTTATTCAACACCGCCTCAAAGAGTTGTTTAGCCGCGGGAGCAGTAAGCTGAGCACCCTCAGCGGTACTGACATCTTCATACATGACTGCAAGAGCAACCTGCGGATTATCTGCTGGCGCAAAACCAGTAAACCACGAATTATTCTGACCAGCTACACCAGTCTCCGCAGTACCCGTCTTGCCAGCTACCTTCACGCCGCTAACTGCAGCACCAGAGGCAATGCCGTTATCCACGTCGTTAACCATCCAATCACGAATTTGTTGCGAAACCTTTGGCGATGTAGAAGTACGCAACTCCTTCGCCGAAAATTCATAAAGAGAACTCAAATTATGAGACTTGACAGAGCGAATCAGATTCGGCTTCATCTGAACACCATCATTAGCAATAGCCGCAGACATCATCGCCACCTGCAAAGGAGTCGTTCTCACATCATATTGTCCAATAGAAGACAACGCCAAAGTACTATCCGAAAGATTTGACGGGAACACTGACTCCGATACCGGCAAAGGAATCTTCAACGAATCATCCTGATACCCAAAATTCTTAGCCGTGCGAGCAATAGCATCCTGCCCCAAATCTATAGCAATCTGAGCAAAAGGCGTATTACACGATTGGGCTAAAGCCCATTCTATAGTTGCCTCTTGAGAAGAAGAACAATGGCCATTGACATAATTTGGCAACGCCGTATTTGTCCCTGGAAGAACATACTCTTGAGGATTCGGAATAACACTCTTGGCAGAATACTTTCCCGACTCTAAAGCAGCCACCGCATCAATAATTTTAAACGTTGAACCAGGAGCATACGTCTTACCCGCAATAGCACGATTATAAAGAGGAGCGCTCTGATCATTATTGAGCTCCTGATACTGAGCCAACACCGACTCATTATCAGGAGAAGACAAAACATTAGGATCATAGGACGGGCTCGTTGCCATTGCAAGAACCTCACCCGTCTTCGGATTCAACGCCACAATAGCGCCTTTATGTCCCTCCAAAAGCTGATACGCCAAAGTTTGCAGCTGAGAATCAATAGTTAGCTCAACCGTTGCCCCCTGAGCAGAACCTCCCGTAAAAAGGCGTGAAAGACGATCATAGAACTGGTTGTCAGAATTCCCTGACAACTCACCATTCATCGCGTTCTCTAACCCCGTCGAACCATAGATAGACGAGAAATAACCAGTCAGCGGAGCATAAACATATGGATCTGAATAAACACGCTGATACTCATAACCGTTATGAGAAGGAACAGAAGAAGCAATCTCCTTGCCATCAACCACAATAGAACCACGCTGAGAACCATAATTCTCATATAACGTCCGAGAGTTCCACGGATTATCAGCTAATGCTTTAGCATCAAAGAACTGAATATACGTCAGCGAACAAAGAAGAAGAGCAAAAATACAGCTAGAAGCAATCCACGCCTTACGAATAGCCTTATTCACGGGGTGAACCTCCTACTCGAGTATGTGTTGCCATCTTAGAAATCAGACGAGTCACGCCGCCCTCTTGAGAATCCGTATCTGATGCTCCATCAACACCTGTTGAAGAATCAATAACATGTGGAGCGCGTGCAGCATGTGAAACTGACAGCAAAAGCGCAATAATAATCCAGTTTGCCAGAAGAGAAGAACCACCAGCAGATAGGAAAGGAGTCGTCAAACCAGTCAAAGGAATCATACGAGTCACCCCGCCAACGACCACAAAAAGCTGAATCACAATAGCAGCAGACAAACCACCACTGAGCAACTTGCCAAAAGCATCACGAGTTCCTAAAGCAGCACGGAAACCACGAGTAATCAACAAGAAATACAGCAATAAAATAGCGGATAAACCAACCAACCCAAGCTCTTCACCCAAAGACGTGACAATCATATCTGAGTTAGAGAATGCGACCAGATCAGGGCGACCTTTACCCCAGCCACGACCAAAGAGTCCACCAGCACCCAAACCAAAAATTCCCTGAATAATTTGACCAGAACCACCATAAGCACGGTTATAAATCTCAGGGTCAAATGCATGTATCCAACCATAGATACGAGCATTAACATGCCCGATAAACTGGTATGCCAATACGCCACCTAAAGCGACAAAACCCAGACCAAGGAATACCCACGTAGAACGTCCCGTTGCAAGATATAACATCGAGACGAACAAACCGAAGAACAAAATAGCTGACCCAAGATCCCGTTGGAAAATCAGAACACCAATACTCGCCAACCATGCAATAAACATGGGGGCTAAATCTCTAAAACGAGGGAAACGAAGCGGGCCCAACCTACGACCAGCAACCAAAATCAAATCACGATGAGTTGAAAGATACCCAGCAAAAAATATAGCTAAAGTAATCTTTGCAAGCTCACCAGGCTGGAAAGTGCGCCCAGCAATAGAAATCCAGATACGAGCACCGTAAATCTCAACACCCAAAAATGGAATCAGCGGCAACAACAATAACACCAACGAAACCAGCAAAGAAACATACGTGACTCTGCGAAGAACACGATGACTCTTGAGCATTAAAAGGGTCACCGCCGCAACAGTCATTCCTAACGCCGTCCACATAATTTGTGTTGCCCCAGCATTAGATGGAGTGGTCAAATCAATACGATAAATCATCGCCAGACCAAGACCATTCAAAAGCACCACAATAGGCAAAATCAACGGGTCAGCATATCGCGCTCGCAGATGCAAAACAGTATGAATAAGTAATGCGCCACCACCAAGAACACCTGTCGCAAGAACCCACGTATTATCATGCTTGAGCGTAATGTTCTCAGGGTCCACCAGCCACATACTGATAGGGCAGAAAGCTATAGCGATAACCGTTAAAAATAGTTCTATAAAACGACGAGTACGAGGCCTGTCTGAGGGCTTAAAAAACTTAGCCACGGGTAGCCTCCTCAGCTCTACTAGGTGAAGGTGAAACGCTGGACGATGAAGGAACAGGCGTAGCAGATGCTGAAGGTTTCTGCTGGTCTTTCTTCTCATGAGCAGAATCAACCTGCTGCCGTAAATCTGAAACAATTCGTGTAGCGTCGGATAAATCATGAGCAGAAATAGTGCTACGAACTAAAGATTGCGAATACTCCGGAAGCTCTGCAACCTCAAGAGACGTCTCTTCGACAACCTTATAAAAGTGAATAGCCCCTAAAGACTGCGGAACCCCATTGAAAACAGCAACTTTCTCGTTATTAATACCGACATAGTATTGATTCGACACCCACGAGGCAAAGGTCAAAACACTAGCAAAAAGAGTGCCAACAACTAATAAAGCAGTAAAAATACGAACACCCCAACGAGAACGTACTGACCGTTCTGGAGTTGTAATAGCCGCCTGAAACTCTTGAGGTAACTCAACTTCCTCTACCGGAACCAACGTCGCTGGTGTGGTCACTAAAGTTGCCCGCTGTGCTACCGTACGCTTCGTGACGGTAGGAATCATTCCTGTGTTCGTTGCGTTAGATGCTGCACCAACTAATTGATGTGGACGCTCAGCTAACTCTTCACGGAGTACAGCAGCAGACGAATCCTCAATATTTTCTGGACGCTCATCTACCCCAGAGGTTTCGGTCATCATATTAAAAACACCGTCGGAGAAAGATTCCCCACGCCACTTACCATGCGTCAAGGCATTGCGAATCTTCGTTTCTACCGGAAGACGGCGACGCCACGGAGCACGGTGCGAAGAAGGAGCGCCCTCATCTTCGCCCTGTTCTGAAGACATTGGCTCGATAGGAGTGCCCTCATCTAGAGAATGAGGGTTTTTAACAACACCAAGAAACTCTCCTTCATCAGAATACTGACGTAAAGGAATAATTGGTTGGGGTGATGTAACAGTAGAAGAAAGAGCATCTTCGTCAATGACAGAAAGAGCAACCACCGTTACGTTATCTGGAGCACCGCGGTCCAATGTTAAATCGACAAGAGAATCCACCATGTGTTTAAGATCTTCTGTCGAACGCATGACTTCTTCAATCTCTTCAACACCGACAACAGCGTCAAGACCGTCCGAGCTGAGAACCCATTTCTCGCCACATTCTGCCTCTAAGGTCAAAAGCTCTAACTCAGGTGAGGCATCAACATCCCCAAGAACACGCATAATAACGTTCTTATGAGGATGAGTAAGTGCCTGCTCAGGGGTAATACGCCCTTCTTCTAAGAGACGTTGCACAAAGGTATGATCCGTTGTGATTTGCTCAAAAACATCGTTCCGTAAACGATAAGCTCGTGAATCTCCAATATGCGCAAGCTCAATTTTTTCGCCGTCAACTAATAGGGCCGTACACGTTGTTCCCATACCAGAAAGACTTGGATTCAAATCAACGAGCTCATTCATGATGATATTAGCGGTTTGAATTTCATCTGCTAAATAGACACCGGCAGAACCTTCATAGCCACTATGGTCTAGAGGCGTGAGATCAAGGACCGTTGTTGCAGAAGCTACATCACCACCAACGTGTCCGCCCATACCATCGGCAACAACAGCTAGATAGTGTCCGGCGTATCCTGAGTCATCATTTTTAGAGCGCACACGACCAACATCAGACCGTGCTGCAAAACGAAATGCAATACCCATAGGCTTTATGCCTTCAACTGCATACTTGTATGACCGACACGGAACACCGTACCTGTCTCTAACAAAGTAGCCCTCGTCAAACGCTGATCATTAATAAAAGTACCATTCGTTGATGAAAGGTCCTCAATAAACCAGCGGGAGCCTTGAGGGAAAAGCCGTGCATGCTGATGCGAAGCATAATCATCTTTAATCTGCACATCAGCGTGAGAACCACGCCCGATTACTAGAGGTACATCAGATAGCCGAATAACATGACCAGCATATGCTCCATCAACGATAAGAAGCTGTTGAGCACGAGCAGGTGGCTTCGGTTTAGCCGGAGCAGCTGGCGGCTGAGGCCCCGTTGTTGGAGAGGATCCCTCAGCAGCATATTCTCTCTGTTCTATACGGTAATTTTTTCCAACGGCTAAGTCTTTGCGAGATGCAGCAACAACACCGTAGATAAACAACCACAAAATCAACAAAAACGCATAACGAAGGATACCAAGTGTAAATTCTGAAGCCATTAACGCGCACTCCTTGGAACCATAAGACGGAAAATAATTTGTGCACGACCCATCTTAAGGATTGAGCCATGAGTAAGTTCTCTACGTCCTTGAAGCCGCTGACCGTTGAGGTAGCTACCATTCGTTGAGCCTAAATCAACAGCAAGATAAATTCCGTCTTGTTCCATAATTTCTAGATGACGTCGAGACACCCCAGCGTCCTCGACCGTAATATCAGCTTGAGCCCCGCGACCAAGAACAACGGGGAAAGAATCAACAGAATAGTTCTGACCATTAATATTCAAAACTACCTGCGTTTTTTCAGTAGATTCGTCCTGTAACCGAGTGCCCCACGACGAAGAATGCTCGTGGGTGCTATGTGAAGACTGGGGGCTTCTCGCATTCTCTTGACGATACATATCTTGGTGATGAGGACGAGGAACCGCTAGATGAGGTTGTTGAGAAGGAACCTCTCCCGTTGAAATTTTCTCTTGAGAAGAAGACACCTTAAAATCTCCAGCATCAAGAGAATCATCACCAATAAAAGTAACTCGTACCGCACCGCGCAAAGAATACCCCTGAGCACGTGCTTGCCGAATTGCAACATCACATAACTCTTCAGCTAACGGAGTACCCCAACTTTTAACGCGCGGAAAATCTTCAGTAGCAAAATATAGGGTGAAAACATTGGGTGCCAGAGTATGCCCAGACGCTATAGAGTACGAGCGGTCATCCATCTCTGTGCGGATACGATTAGCTAAGTCAGCCGGCTCAAAACGGCTATTCCCGCCACTAAACGTGCCACGAACAGCTTTCTCTAGGCCTTGCTCAAGTTTGTTGATAAAACCCATGCTTGCCTCCTTGAGAATTTATATGTCCTTGACCGCAGATAACAGTAAAAACACCTAATAATGACTTTCAAGAGTGATAATCTACGTTCCTTATACGTAAACACACTACAATGCCAGTCTAATAGATGATTGAGAGAAACCTGTAAGAATTAGGTTTTTCTCTCCCTAGGAAGTTTTTTAGAAGTCAAAGGACTGATCAATCTTTTGCCCTGAAGTTGAATGATATTTCGTCCGAAGCTTCCGAAGATGAATATGGCGAGTAATGCGAATAGAAGGACGAATCAACATCAACATTGAACCAACAACAAAAAGCCACGTTCCAGCAGTAACCGTCTTAGGTGAGAAAAAAAGAAAAGAACCGATGAGGAAAATAACACCAATTAAAATGTCATTCAAAATGGATAGCGTCTCATATCGTTGGCGAATAATGAGCTCTTCATTGCCCCAACGTATCTCTAAGGAAGTATCTGTTTGAGGTTTTTTCATGAAAACATCATGTCATGATTACGAATAAGTATGTACCATCGGGTGACTGAAGACATGATATTTTTTGCAAAGAACGCCGTCTATGGGTGTATAATGATTTCTCGTTGTCGTCATTAAAACGACTCTAGCGCAAGTGGCGGAATTGGCAGACGCGCAGGCTTCAGGTGCCTGTGCCCGCAAGGGCGTGGGGGTTCAAGTCCCCCCTTGCGCACCCAACAAAGGTGCTTCCCTATTCACCTATGAATAGGGAAGCACCTCTTTTATTAAACGCATCATACAACGCGGCTAAGAACCACGAGACTCCTGATAACTTTTCTCATGATGGGCGCGAACTATCCAAGAAATGGGACCAAAAATAGGAAAAGCCAACGCCACAAAAAGCCATCCAAGTTTTTGCCCACGAGAAAAATAAGGGTTTCGATGAATCGTCAAAAGACAATACAAGGCAAGAGCCGCACCCACACCAATACCCACTAAAAGAACCCAACTTAACACCGTAGGATCAGACGTATTTCTCTGCGAGACCTCCAAAACCTCAGCACTTTGCCACACCATCAACACTCCCACCTCCATCAATCGAATAAAACTCAAATAGCATATACGAAGACGTCGGCTCCCTCGACACAAGAGAACCGACGCCTTATCTCACGACATTACCAATTGCCGAAAAAACTACACCTTAACGAAGAGTCTTCTCTCGATCAACCTGTTCCCAGAACTCACGAGTGCATACCTCATCAGTGCCGTCCCAAGCAGCAAGATTCTTAATCTCGGGCATGTCTGAGGCCTTAAAAATAGGCTCAAGACCAGCTTTACGCTGAACCTCATAGTTACGAAGCAACTTCATGACCTTCGGCATCAGCAAACATACAGCCGTCAAGTTCACAACGACCATGCCAGCATTCAACAAATCTGCTAAGTTCCATACGAGCTTCAACGAAGAAATAGCACCAAAGAATACGAAGAACAAGACAAGAACACGGAAAATAAACATCGGGGTCTTGTTCTCGGTCAAGAAACGAAGGTTTGACTCACCATAGTAGTAGTTACCCACAATAGAAGAGAAAGCAAACAACGCAATAGCAATGGTCAAGAAGTTAATAGACCATCCACCCAATTGCTCAGAAAGTGCAGACTGAGTCAGCGCCGCACCCTTAGCGTCACTACCATATTCTGGGTTTGAGAGTAGAACAATAAACGCAGTCACCGAGCAAACCAACATCGTATCGAAGTAAACACCAAGAGTCTGCACAAAACCCTGCTTTGCGGGGTGAGAAATTGTTGCGGTCGCACCAGCGTTAGGTGCAGTACCCATACCAGCCTCGTTAGAGAGTAAACCACGACGCATACCTAGAGTAATTGCCCCAATCAAACCACCAGTGGTGAATTCTTTAAGACCAAAAGCACCCTGAAGGATTTCTCCAAGAATATGAGGAACCTCCGTAAGATTCATCAGCACTACTGCAAGACCAAGCAACAGATACAGCACCGCCATAATAGGTACAAGCCATTCAGTCACAGAAGAAATAGCGCGAATACCACCAAAAATAATGCTTGCAGCAAGCACCATAACGATGACACCAATAGCAACACGCAAACCAAGAGAATCATCAGATGCAGAATCAAAACCAAAAGAAGTCGCTGCCGCATCAACAATAGAGTTCGTTTGCAAAGCAACAAAAACAAACGCGTAAGTGACGATAATAAACGCCACGAAAATGAGGCTCAACCAGCGCGCGTTCAAACCACGCTGCATATAGTATGCGGGGCCACCAATATAAGAATCTTGACCATGCTGTTTATATAGCTGTCCGAGGAGAGACTCTGCAAAAGCAGAGGCCGCACCGATAGCAGCAATAACCCACATCCAGAAAACAGCGCCAGGGCCACCAAGAGAAATTGCAATCGCAACACCAGCAATATTTCCAGTACCCACACGAGAAGCTGCCGAAACAGTAAACGCGCGGAATGATGAAATACCCTTACGCCCATCACTCTCTTTACCAGATGGCTCAACTACGGAGCGGAACATCTCAGGAAGTGCACGCCATTGCACCGCACGGGTAGCAACAGTAATGCCAAGACCAACGACGATCAGGACGATAAACAAAACACTCCAGACACTATCTGAAATGGAGGTAATAACTTCTGCCGCGGAGGCAGTAGCATCATTGATGTTATTAATGACATCAATAAAAGCATTCATAAAATGCTCCTTTACTGAGGAATGCACCGCACCTCTTACGGGGTGATAAGACATGCTGAGCTAGATGATCATGAGCCTCTGAACTACAGAGAAACGCAGTGTGTTACCGAGCAAGATAGAAAACGATGAAATCATCGGCAATATCCGAAAACCCATCAAGGGTAGCCAAAAAGTCTATAAGGCACGGCTGTAGATATTCTTTAACTGGGTTATACACTAAGGGAAAAATGTTTCATCGGTGTAACACCAGAACACAAAACACCCACAGAACAGACCAAAACTCAAGAAAAATTTCTAGATAACACCCCTAAGAAAGATTAGAGTTGTACTCTATTGGACAAGTCCCTCCCCCGTGAGAAACAAACGTGCAGAGGGGGAGCACAAGGAAGAGCAACACAAGAGTGAAGATTAACCCCAAGACCCAAATCATCACAAGAACGTGGAAAAAACTCACCTCACACGCAGAATATACGGCTCGCTGGGTCATCGGCATCTACACTATTAGCTCTGCATTAGCTTTCTTCTCATGGGTCCTGACACCCTTCCATAAAAACCATGTGGGATACCCCTGGTGGGAAATCCTTCTAGGGGCAATGAACATCCCCGTAGACCACACCCTAGTATCAGCCATCGTATTGATACTCATCACTACCGCCCTGATTCGCAGACGCAGAGTTGGTTTATATGCTGTAGTGTTCTTCCAATATGCTGGAATCCTCGTCACTATCCCTGGGGTCTTGCAAACCCTCGGAAATAACCAAGACTTTAAACATCTTTTTGATGTCTATAGTTCTGTAGCTAATGGAATCTCCCTCATCTTTGCTCTTTGTGCCTTAGTGCTCTTATACTCCTGCAAAAGTGCCTTTCCTGCCCATACCGTGCGCTCGCGGTGGAAACAAGCGGTTACTTCCCTCATCATTGGCGTTCTTGCTACGTGGTGCGTTGCTCTTCTCATGGGGTATATTCAAGAGAGAATAGGGTTTGGAACACTCTGGAAAAACACTCTTGAATACGGTTTTTCTGTCGTTAATATTTCCCCACTGGGTGCATCTGATAGTTCACACCGTCTGATCCACTTCTTCAAAGCTCTTATCGACCTATGCTACGCCTTGACCATCATTATCACTATTGCTGTAGTGTTGAGAACACCAGCTGACCAGAAAAGCTGGAACCAAGATAACGAACTAGAGCTTCGTACCCTCATCCGTGAATACGGAGACAAAGACTCCCTCTCTTATTTTGCAACTCGACGTGAAAAATCCATGATTTTTTCTGACGACCGTCGTGCTGTAATCACCTACCGTCTCATCTACTCAGTGGCGTTAGCCTCCGGCGACCCCATTGGAGCTCCATCATCATGGGATAGCGCCATTAAAAACTGGATGACACACGCTAGAACCTACGGCTGGACCCCCGGCGTTATTAGTGCGAGCGAACGCGGCGCAAAAGCCTACGCACAAGCAGGTCTCGCTATCACCTATATGGGTGATGAAGCCATACTCAACGCTGAACGGTTCAGCATTAACAACACCTCCTTGGCAGAAGTGCGTCATGCAACAAGAAAACTGAACCACGATGGGTACACCATCAATATTCGACGTCACGCAGATGTTTCGCGTCAGGACATGGACTCCATCATCAGCCTCGTCGACCAATGGCGTCACGGCGCAGAAGAACGTGGATTTTCAATGGCGCTGAACCGTCTTGGAGATTCCGCAGACGGTAAATGTGTACTGATTACTGCTGAATCTCCTGACGGAAAGATTGTAGGAATACTTTCTTTTGTTCCTTGGGGGAAAAACGGTATTTCGTTAGATGTGATGCGTCGTTCTCCGCAAGCGCCTAATGGGCTCATGGAATTTATGATTGCAACAACGATGCAAAACCTTCCAACAATTGGAATTACAAAAGTTTCGTTGAATTTTGCGATGTTCCGAAAAACCTTCGTTGAAGCTGACCACTTTGGGGCGAGCCCCTGGACACGCCTAGTTTCTTCCACACTGGGTATCCTCAATAGATTCTTACAACTTGAGAGGCTGTATCGTTTTAACCAAAAATTTGATCCCGTATGGGAACCACGTTATATTGCGGCTGACTCGATGCTGACGCTGTCTCAGGTATGCGTATCCTCAGGCGTTGCAGAAGGCTTTTTGCCGGCATTACTTGTACAAGAAACTCGGCACCTGCCAACGTTAGATGACGAGCACTTGCACCGGCTTCACGAACTAGAAAATCGCACAGATACGCCGTGCTCCTTCACCCCACGATATACCGATCAAACAAAACATCGTATTCGGCATCTGAACTTACTCAAAGAATACGGAATTAACCCCTACCCACTAGGAATAAGTACGCAATATACTGCCGGACAACTTGCAGACTTCTTGACGCATGCAGGGGGAACTCCGACGGGGACTATCACCGTAGCCGGAAGAGTTAGGTCCATTCGCTCACATGGTGCTGTTGTTTTTCTGACGTTAAAAGAGGGCTTCAAAGAAGCCCAAGTTGTGTGCGAACAACAATTTCTCAACGACTTTCACATATTCCGTCAAACAGTAGATCGGGGTGACATTCTTGTTTTCACAGGAATTTTAGGGACCTCACGGAACGGAACACCTTCCCTGCTGGCCCATCGTTGGACTCTTGGCGCGAAATCTCTACACGATATTCCTTTTGAACAGTTCACAGACCCCGAAACACGACTGCACCGCCGTTCAACAGATCTCATTGTTCATCCGAAACAACGTGAATATATCAGGATGCGTAGCGCTGTTATTACTTCTCTACGTAAGACGCTAGATGCGTCAGGGTTTCTTGAAGTAGAAACACCTATTCTTCATACTATTCATGGTGGGGCAAGTGCCCGCCCCTTCAAAACATTTATCAATGCGTATGGTTCAGATTTATATTTACGTATTGCGCCAGAGCTATATCTTAAACGTCTTGTCGCAGGGGATATGGGTGCCGTCTACGAAATTGGGAGAAATTTCCGTAATGAAGGGGCAGACGCTACCCATAATCCGGAGTTTACAGTCTTAGAAGCCTATAAACCATACGCCGATTACAAGGTGATGTTGGATTTCACTCAGAGTCTTATCAAGAATGTTGCCTATAGTATTTTTGGCAGCGAATCCTTACCCCTAGGAGAACGAAAGGACGGAAAACGTCACCTAATCGATATCTCTGCTCAATGGCCAGTCAAGACCGTCTGTGAAGCATTATCAGAGGTGATAGGAGAGCCTATCTCTTTGGATACTGATTTTGAAGTTCTTCTTGACCATGCTCGTACCCATGGTATTTACGTGAGAGATGATATGGGTGCTGGCGCTATTATCGAAGAACTATACGGGGAATTGGTAGAGCCGCAGACGATTTACCCGACATTCTATATTGATTTTCCTCAGGAGACATCTCCTTTAGCCGGCGCTCACCGCAGTCACCCTGGGCTAGCTGAGAGGTGGGATTTGGTCATTGACGGTATGGAGCTAGGAACTGCGTATTCAGAGATGGCTGATGCTTTAGAACAGCGTCGCCGTCTCAATGAACAATCTCTTAAAGCTGCTATTGGAGATGTTGAAGCAATGGAAGTTGATGAAGACTTCCTTTACGCTTTAGAAGTTGGTTTGCCACCGACAGGTGGTTTAGGTATTGGAGTAGATCGTTTAGTCATGTTGTTAGCAGGGCAAAATATTCGAGACGTTTTGACCTTCCCTTTCGTTAAACCCTCACGCTGATAAGGGTAATCGGTAGTAATGAGCGTTTTTAATTATTTTGGGTTGTTATTGCCATTAGGCATTGCTGGGTTTGACCCAACACCGGCATTGTTAGCGGTGTACTATCTTTCGGTTCGTCCAGGTCGGCGTTCACGTAGAGCAGTGTTCGTTTTTTGTTTGTCGATTATTTTAGGCATTGTAATGTGGGGTCTCTTTCTCACTGCTGTATTGGGGGAGACTCTAAATCATTTACCGTGGAAACAGATTCTTTCGTGGATTGTTAGTAGCCGTCAGGTTCCTGTTCTTGTGGGTAAATTGGTGTGTGCATTGCTCTTGGTCACTTACGGAATATATTCCATTATGAGAATACGTTTTCATGCTCACCGCTTAGATAGCAATGAAATACACACCAAAAAAATGCGTTTCACAAGCCCCGTGGGGTTAGCTCTTTTTACACTAGGTTTCCTTGCCATCATCACTTTCGAAATTTCTTTCACCACATATATTGCATTATCAGCACAACAACCACTACCTATCCGTAGCCTTGGACTATTAGGTTGGGCTATCATCTCTCAATTTCCACTCGTATTGCTATTGCTTTTGATGCTATATCGCCGTGAAGCAATCTTTGGGGTTATGATCGACGCGATACGGCGTCGTTGCGGGCGTTTATTCGCATATATTGTTCCTGCACTCTGCTTTAGCTTGGGTGCTATCTTATGTGCAGATGTGTTCATCTATCCGGTACTGCAAGCAATTCTTGGAATATTTTTGAAAACAGCCTAAACCGTTGTTCGATTAGCGGGTGTTTCGTCGTGACGCTGCCTTAATTCTGTCGATATCATCGCTGAAGACATCCGGGATACCGTCGGCATTCTCATCGATATTTTCTTTAATCTCAATATCTCGGTATGCCTTATTGCGTAGAGATAATAAGATACCGCTGATTAATGCTGCTGTAATAGAGCCGACGAGAATCGCAATTTTGGCGTCTTCTGTATGAGCGGAGCCAGCTGGAAAAGACAGTTCGGCAATGAGAAGCGACACCGTGAAACCGATACCTCCAGTAATAGAGATGCATAGAATGTCTATCCATTGGATGTCGGGGTCGAGATGCGCATTTTTGAGTCGCGTAATCAGCCAAGTTGTGAGGGTAATACCGATACTCTTGCCAAGAACTAGGCCTCCAATAATTCCTAGAGATACTGGGTCACGGAGGGCTTTGATGAGTCCCTCAGGCCCTCCGAAGGAGACTCCTGCTGCGAAGAATGCGAAGAGAGGAATGCAAAGGAGGGAGGATATGGGGCGCATTCTTTTTTCGAGCACCTCTGCTAAGCCTGCGTCGGCTTGAACGGCACGAGCTTGTTGAGTGTATTTTACGGGAATGCAAAAACCTAAAAGAACACCTGAAATGGTGGCGTGAATACCTGATTCGAGGAATAAAGCCCATGTTGCTATGCCAAGAGGTAAGAGGATAACCCAAGCCGCCCATGTGCGAGTGTGGAAGAAATACTCAAAACGATGAGCAATCCACAAATATGCGATTATCGGAATAATTGCAAGTAAAAGGTAACTTATCTTGAAATGATGAGTATAGAAGACAGCGATAATAAAGATAGCAATGAGGTCATCTACTACTGCTAGCGTCAGAAGAAAAGTTCTTAACGCTGAAGGTAAATGAGAGCCAACTGCCGTAATAACAGCTACGGCAAACGCAATATCTGTTGCTGTAGGAATAGCCCACCCATGGACTGCTGTAGGGCTGGAATGATTAACAGCAAAGAATATGAGCGCTGGCGCGATAACACCACCAAAAGCTGCTGCTACCGGAACAATAGCGCGTTGAGGATTCCTCAAATCTCCTAAAACAAACTCTTTTTTGAGTTCTAAACCAGTGAGAAAGAAAAAGACGACTAAGAGCCCATCTGCCGCCCACTGGCTAGTAGGCATCACAAGATGTTCAAACCCTGGGATGTGAAAACCTAATTCAGTTTCTCTAACACCAAAATAGAGCGATGAAGCGGGGCTATTAGAAAGGATGAGTGCCAGAACTGTGGCGCATAACAGTATGAATCCTCCGGATGATTCTCGCTTGAGAATGTGTGCGATACGCGATGATTCAGCGTACGTTCCGCGTGAGAAAACATCATCGGCTTGTTCGTTGTCCTCATCGTAAGCGGAACGTGTCATAGGGGGAGAACTTTCTGAAGAAATGGTGTGATGTGCTGCTATGTACTTTAGCCAATAGCACCAGAAAAACAGTATGTTTACTGATTAATTGCTGCATAATGTGCACTATCTCATGCGGTTTTGATAAGAAGGTCACAAAAAACCCGCACTGTAGAAAATCATTCCACGGTGCGGGTTTTCTCCATGTCTCAGGCGTTAAACTATCCGTCTGAGTCATCGGTGAAGACATCGGGGACGCCGTCACCATCAGCATCTACAGACTCTTTAGCCTCAAGGTTCTTATAGTACTTATTGCGAGATCCGAGAATCGCTGCACCGACAAGCGCTGCCAAGATAGAACCTGTAAGAATCGCAATTTTCGCGTGGTCATTATGCTCTGAACCAATACCAAAGGATAGTTCTGCAATGAGTAGTGAAACGGTAAAACCGATACCACCAAGTGCTGCTAAACCAAGAACGTCTACCCACTTAATATCGGGGTCGAGGTTAGCGTGACGTAGACGGGTAACGAGCCATGTTGCCCCGAAAATACCGATAATCTTACCGCCAACGAGAGCGATGATAATACCTAGGGCAATGGGGTCTTTGAGAGAACTGGTGAAACCGTTAAGACCGCCGATAGCAACACCTGCAGAGAAGAACGCAAAGACTGGAACGCAGAATCCTGCAGAGAATGGACGGACTCGGTGTTCCATAACTTCTGCTAGTCCATGATCTGCATCAGCTGCATGGGTGTGAGAAGTATGTTTTACGGGAATGGTAAAGGCGAGGATAACGCCAGCAATCGTGGCGTGAATACCAGAATTGAGGAATAGTGCCCAAACAATAGCACCAATAGGAAGTAGCACGAGCCATGATGTTGCCGGTTTCAGGTGGAACATCTTTTCACCTTTACGAGCAATCAGCGCGTAAATGATGATGGGCACAATAGCAATCGCTAGATAATGAATCTTCAACTCTGAGGTGTAGAAAATAGCGATAATAATAATCGCCATGAGGTCGTCTACTACTGCAAGAGTGAGGAGGAATGTTCGTAGCGCTGCCGGTAAGTGTGTACCGATAACAGCAAGAACAGCTACTGCAAACGCAATGTCGGTTGCAGCGGGAATTGCCCATCCACCGAGCGCTTCAGCACCTGAATTAAGGTTGATGAGGGTGTAAATGATGGCTGGAAGCGCTACACCGCCGGCTGCTGCCGCAACGGGGACAAGTGCCTTTCCCGGGTTGCGTAAGTCGCCAATGACAAATTCCTTTTTGAGTTCAAGACCCGCAAGGAAGAAGAATACGGCAAGGAGAGCATCTGCAGCCCAATGCCCTAGGGATAGCTTGAGGTGAAAGTCCCCAATGTCTTGACCTAGTTTGGTGTCTCGCAGGTTGAAATAGAAATCTGCAGCTGAAGTGTTAGCGAGAATCAGAGCGAGGACTGTAGCTCCGAGTAGGATGAACCCGCCAACAGATTCTTTGCGAAGAATCTCTGCAATGCGCTGTGACTCTTTGTATGAGCCGCGCGAAAGGACGGTCTGAGAAGACATATAGCTCCTTGTGCATGTGTGGTGTGACTTTGATACATTCCGTTTCGATAAGGGTTGTATGGAAACGAGCCGACCAGACTTCCCGGCACACCATGCTCTTGGGTGGATAGTTGGTATGAGCTTTTCAGCGGTATTATCCACATAGAGTGTTAGGTAGCAAGCTTATCATAGGAGAGAAAACGTCATAAATGATGACTTCTGTTAGTCTGGGCACCGCTACCATGAGAAAAGTCCACATATATGCCTCAAATATTTATGAAACAGACATAATGTCTTAACTAATCACTAAAATAGAAAAGGTTAGATTTTTTAGACTTCGGCCATTGGAAAGAACGGAGGCTTGAGCATGAGTACACCCCCATCTGAAGTATGTTCTCAGGACGCTGATACCGTAGCGTGGTTATCTGAAGAAGAACGCGAAGGCTGGTTGTTCCTTGCCTCTGTGATGTTTAGCCTGCCGGGAAAACTTGAAGCACAACTACAGCGAGATTCTGGTTTGAGCTTCGTCGAATATATGGTTTTAGCAGTCTTATCAGAAGCTTCTGAACAATGCCTAACCATGACTGAGTTGGCACATCAGACAAATACTCTATTGCCTCGGCTCTCTCGCGTTGTAACCCGTTTAGAAAAGAACGGCTATGTTACTCGTTCTTTGTGGAGTAAAGATCGTCGGGTATCGATGTGTAGGTTAGAGGATAAAGGCCTGAAGAAAGTACAAGACGCTGCACCGGGGCATGTTGCAGAGGTTCGTCAGCAAATTTTTAATAATTTAGGTCCTCGCCAGATTAAACAATTAGCCAAAATTGGTGAATCGGTTTTGGGGGATAAGCCTTCTGACGTTATTACGGTTAAACGTTCTATGCTCTTGGGCTAGCCTTAGTTGGGTGTGAGTGCTTTAGACTGAGATGTAATAGCTCGGTTTGAGGGGCTTTATCTTGTATCAGTCCTGATAGGAAGCTATTGATATTGCAGATTTGTCGTGTAGCTTTTCTGCACATAAAAACATGCCTTGGGTGCATGTGAGCCAATATATAAGGAGATTACCTAATGGCTAAGAACTTTTATGAGCTTCTCAGTGAACAAATTGGACATGAGTTCCACGCATCTCACCAGTATTTAGCGATGGCAGTATGGCTTGATTCTGAGGACCTGCCTCAGCTTGCTCGCCATTTTTATCGTCAGTCTTTAGAAGAGCGCGGGCATGCTCTGATGATGGTCCAATATCAGCTAGATCGTGGCCAAGAAATTCAGATTCCAGGTATTCCTCATGTTGAAAATAATTTTTCGAGTGTTTTAGAGATTGCTGAGCTTTCTTTGCAACAGGAGAAGACGGTTACTGAGCAGATTGAGGCTCTTTTTGAAGCTGCTCGCGCTGAGAACTATGCTTTGGGCGAGCAGTTTATGTTGTGGTTCCTCAAGGAACAGGTGGAAGAAGTTGCTTCAATGGAAACTTTGGTAACTATCTGTAAACGTACAGATAACCTCTTTGATATTGAGAACTTTGTGGCTCGTGAGTTTGGTGATGACCATGGTGTTGATGATTCTGCACCAACTCCTGCTGGCTCCTAACTGTGAAACGTTAGTTTCTGTGTAGGGAGACCCTGATAACGGTGGGGTATGGCACTGGTTTTGTGTCATGCCCCACTGTTGTTTAAGCATCATCTTTGCAATAGTGCTATAAATCACCATAAAAAGGCATAATAAATGTTACTTTATACGTCTAGGAACTTGTAATGGAAAGTATTTCTAGACGAAGATAAAGTTATGGATATTTTAAGAAATACACCTTCATCTTCTGTAGGGCTTTTGGTTCTACGCCTCGGTCTAGGTATTGCAATGATGTTGCACGGCTGGCAAAAATACAGCGAAAAGACCATCAGCGGTGTTACCGCAGGATTTGAGAAACTCGGGATTCCTGCCCCTGAAATCTCCGCAAACTTCACCACTTACGTTGAACTTGTTGGTGGACTGCTGATTATTCTTGGGTTAGCAACTCGCTTGGCGGCACTTCTCACAAGTATTGTTATGTTTGGCGCTATTGCGTTTGTTCATATCTCAAATGGGTTCTTTGCAAGTGGTAGCGGCTTTGAGCTTCCTCTCAGCTATGCGGTCATGGCAGTGGCTCTCGTCCTGACAGGACCTGGCGCTTATGCGGTAGACCGAATTTTTGCTCGAGGAAAAGTTGCTGCTTAGTCTTTAACTAATATTCTTTTTTTGAAGGGTTCATCATTGAGTTATCAATGATGAACCCTCTTTTTGTGCATTTTAAAGGTTATGCACAGATTTTATCCACAGCAGTGGAAAACTTACACTCGTGTGATTACACCGCTGTGACAAGGAAATGAGCTGCAATTTTTGGGTAGACTCTCCTTATAAATAAGCTTTTGACATGCTGTTTTGTGAGTTTCTCAAGTATTGTTTCACTGATAGAAAGAAAATCTTAGTTGCGCTCATCTAGCGAGCCTCTTCATTTATCCCCATTTGTGGATAAGTATGTGCACAATTTCCACTTAATGGAGATTTCTGTACTACTCAATGTGGAAAATCTGCAAATAGGTGGCGTATAAAGCGGGGAAGATGGTGTTTTAATATTAGTTATACACAGGTTTTATCCACAGGGGTGGAAAACTTACACCACTGTCATTATCGAAGATTAATACGATGATTTCTGAAATTATTCGAAATTCATAGAAAAATAAGCAATTTTTATTCAAAATAAGCCAATATAATCGCTGATATTCGAACATTCCACATATTTATCCACGAGTTGTGGAAAACTTTGTTCACATTATCCACAATATTTTCTTGAGAAAACAATCTGGGGGAGTGAATCTCTAAAGCTCCCCTAAAACCCACTTAAAGTGTCTCTGACGTGAATAAATGTATTCTCAATAGAACAAATATAAGAGCTTGAAAGTACTCAAAAACCTCAACTGCAAGTCGAACTGTAGTTCCCCTTGGAAGACAACCCTACTTTCAATGCGTAAACTGTACATGAAACCAAAAAATCACGATACAAAACAACACAACTTGTGAAAGGAACTCTCCTGATGGCAGAGAAGTATGTTCTTCCGGACCTACCCTATGACTACGCGGCACTTGAGCCACATATTTCCGCACGCATTATGGAACTACACCACGACAAGCACCATGCAGCTTATGTCGCTGGCGCAAACGCAGCACTAGAGCAGCTTCACGAAGCACGCGAGAACAATTCCTTTGGTACTGTCTCAAAACTCTCCAAAGACCTCGCCTTCAACCTCGGCGGACACACCAACCACTCCATCTTCTGGCAGAACCTCTCCCCAGAAGGTGGCGACAAACCCACCGGCGAACTTGCTGCTGCAATCGATGAATTCTTCGGATCCTTTGACGGATTCCGTAACCACTTCACCAACGTAGCCACCACCATCCAAGGTTCAGGTTGGGCTATTCTCGCATGGGACACCGTTGGTGAACGTCTCGTCATCGAACAGCTCTATGACCAACAAGGCAACATCTCTGTCGGTCTTATCCCACTACTACAACTAGATATGTGGGAGCACGCTTTCTACCTCGACTACCAAAACGTCAAAGGTGAATACGTCAACGCATTCTGGAACATCGTTAACTGGGCAGACGTCCAAGAACGATTCTCCCGTGCAGTATCCCAAACTAAAGGACTCATCATCCCTAGCGCATAAAAGCGCATAAGGACACAGTCTTTAAATGCTGGTGGGGGAGACAACACATGTGTTGTCTCCCCCCACCAGCATTTAAAGGTTATAAAAACAGCTAAAACTAGCTACCAGGACGAATCGGCTCATTCGCCTCAGACTGCTTTTCACGTTCACTCTTACCCTGAACATCATAATAGTTCTTGCCGAGAGCATTCTTAAGCTCTTTGAGCTGGTCCTTAACTGCATCAAGAGTCACAATAGAACCAACCCAGGTGTCCGGAGATTTCGCTTCAGACATCAATGTGTTATAAAAGTTTGATGCGGACTTATATAGGCCGACACGTTCTTCCTCATTCTGAGAATCATCTGCCCGATGAACTCGATCGAGATGGAGCTGGATAGCATGAGGAAGAGAACACTCAACATCTTTAGAATAAATGCCGCGACCCTCACGAGCAGCTTCTTGCTGAGCCTCAGAAACAGGGGCATAATGCTCATCCCTCTGAGAAAGGAACGTTGTTGTCGCAAATCCCTCACGGACAACGTCAGCATTAATCAAATCATCACCAACATAGACGGCAGCTTCAAGATATCCCGAAGAACCCACCCGTGAATCATCAAAGTCCAAGGTTACTTCAGTGCCCTCAGGAAGTTTCTGCTTTAAAAATTCTGTGGACTCAGGAACTAAGCATGACCCCGAAAACTCATTATTATGTTCGGTTGGCGCAACAACATTCAACAAACGAACTTCCTTAGTTCGTCCATCAACATCAACAGTAATAGTATTTGCTGTTTCAACAGAAAGAACTTTAGCGTGCAACCCATCCGCATAAGAAATCTTGCTAGAAGACGGTGACGGCTCAGGCTGAGGGGTAGCAGAAGAACAACCTGAAAGCGCCAAGAGAGCTACCCCTGAGAGAACAAAAGTGCGAGTGATTTTCATAAAATTCCTTAGAGGTTAAAAAGGTTAAAGGTTATTTGCTGCATGCTCTGCAGCACGATACATACCCAACGGCCCTTGATCAGCAAAAGCTTTGGAATGATCATAACGATACAAACGCGGAGGACGATGACGAGTTCCCTCAACTCGTTTACCCGTATCAATAATAGATTTAGATGCAGCAATTTGACGACGGAAATTCGCCGGATCCAAAGGACGCCCCAAAATCGCTTCGTACACCTCACGCAATTGAGCTAAAGTGAATTCCTCGCCCAAGAAAGAGTGAGCAATACGAGAATACTCCACCTTATTCTGCAAACGATACAACGCATACTCAATAATCTCGTTATGGTCAAAAGCCAACAACGGTAACTCATCAGCAGGGAACCAACGGATATTCTCGTGGATTCGGGTATGGCTCACTTCCGTCGCAGGAATAGACGCCCAATACACAACAGAGACAGTGCGTGGAGTATCTTGGGTGTCCGTTGTCGGGACAGGTAGAGAACCACCATCACGGTGCACACGATAATCTGGTGTTCGATGAACATCACCAAAAGCATAGAGCTGCTCAAGATAGCCAGGAACAAGCCCCGTTGCTCGTTTCAACGTGGAACCAGCTGCCTGCTCCAAAGACATATCATAAGGTAACGGGCCGCCAGGTAGCGCCCACTGTCCCTTATAAGGTTCACGCAAACGACGTACTAATGGGAGCCATAGAGAATGCTGTGATTCCCCCTCCTTCGCACGCAAGGCAAGAATAACAGTAGACACCGCAAGCTGAGTAGAAGGGCAATTCACTCCCTCTGCAGCATTGTTTTCTGTTTCCTGTGGGTTCACAGTCATTAAGGAATCTCCCATAGTTGGTTTTCATAGACGGGTTTACACTATCCACACTTATTCTAGTGAAAATTATCCGCACTAGAGCCAAGAAGACTCAGAGAAAATGCTATTACTCTTAGAGGTGAGAAAACATAAAACATATTCTCTGAGTCTTCCCGTAAAAACTTATGTTAAAGCTTCTTAGCCTTCGACTTTAAGCTCTCCCATTTCATCCCAATCATGACCCTCAATAACACGAGAAATAATCTGAGGAGTACGAGTAAGAAGCGGTTGCAAAGTCTTCATCGCTTCACGGAAATGATCAGAATTAACATGAGCTTCAGCAGCATCTTCTTCAAAAGCTTCAACAAGGACAAACTCACAAGGATCTTCTACACTACGAGACCACTGGAACCACTTATTACCCGGTTCTGCACGAGTGGCCTCAGTGAACGGAGTGAGTTTTTCAATGAAGCTGTCGGCTTCTTCTGGTTTGACGGGGAACTTAACGACAATAAAAATCATGGGAAGTACCTCTCGAGGATTTAAACTATTTAGAGTAGAAACCACTGTAAAAGTAGATACTCTTATTTTGACACGTCAGCACAACAGCCCCAAGTGCGCGGTAAGAAATATTTCCCATGAAGATAAAAACCTAGGATAGAGTACAGCATATGACTCAACCTGTGGTGCAATTCTTAAAAACTGACCCTGCGGTTATCTGCGCAGAAACAACACTGAACGCAGATATCCACAAGCTCTATGCTTTTATCGCAAACCCCGCAAAACATTGTGAGCTTGACGGTGGCGGAAGCGTTCAGAAACTACTCTCTCAACAAACTCCAGAACTTAAAACAGGAGACCGTTTTACAGAGAAAATGTTTTTATTGCTCCCTTACCGTATGACACTGACGGTGACCCGTGCACAGAAAAATCAATTCATGACATGGCGTCACCCCGCAGGGCACGAATGGGGATGGGAACTCATAGACCACCACAATGGGTCTGTTACCGTACGAGAAACTTTCGACGCCCGAGAAGCACGATGGGGGAGATACTCTCTTCACCCAATATATAAAGTATTAGGCATGTACAGCAGGAACCGGAAAAATATTGCGCTATCCCTTGCAAAACTGCATCGAACCTTCAAATAGGAGAATCTTTAGATAACTCGTGAAAACTGCCCCTAACACCATCATCTCTAAAACCCAACCAACCATAAGCGCACGTCGTCGCTGGTCAGCGCTAGCCGTGCTCATGCTACCGGTACTGCTCGTATCCGTAGACAACACCGTACTCGCCTTTGCGATGCCATCCATTTCCCAAGCATTACAACCGACCGGCGTACAACAGCTATGGATCATCGACGTCTACTCTCTCGTTCTCGCAGGACTACTCGTACCCATGGGAAGTTTCGGAGACAGAATCGGACGTAAAAAACTATTACTCATCGGATCAACAGGGTTTGCGCTCGCTTCAGCCTTAGCCGCTTTCTCACCGAACGCTACGTGGCTTATCATCGGGCGAGCAAGTATTGGATTCTTCGGCGCGATGCTCATGCCATCAACACTCTCGCTGATTCGTAATATTTTCACCCATGACACCGAACGAAGAACAGCAATAGCTATCTGGGCAGCAATGTTCTCTGGAGGGGCCGCACTAGGACCTATCGTCGGAGGATTCCTCCTTGAACATTTCCAATGGGGTTCTATTTTTCTGATGGGCCTCGTGGTTCTTTTACCCTTTCTTGCCCTTGCACCATGGGTACTTCCCGAATCTCAAGACCCCAACCCCGGAGCCGTTGATATCCTCTCCATCTTCCTTGCAATATCAACGATGACGCCCATCGTCTATGCCATTAAAGCAGTTGCAGAATCAGGGCTGACACCTCTGAACCTTCTCACAGCAACAGCAGGACTCATCTGCGGTGCACTCTTCATCCGTAGACAGCTTAAACAACCTATCCCCATGCTCGATGTGCGACTTTTCACCAACCCCACCTTTACCGGCGCTATCTTAGGTAATCTCCTCGCCATCTTCTCCTTGGCTGGGTTCATTTTCTTCGTTTCACAACACCTTCAGCTGGTCCGAGGAATGTCACCCATGGATGCCGGAATTTTTCTTCTACCGGGGCTGACGGTTACCGTCCTTGCAGGGTTAGCTGTCGTAAAAATCGTCCCCAAAATTAGCCCCGGCACAGTTGTCGCTGGCTCTTTAATGCTTGGAGCCGTCGCCTATGGTGTAGTAGCAATCTCTGATAACGCTGCCACAAACTTAGGGCTGATGATTGCATTCCTCATGCTTGGCTCTGCCTCTGGCGCAGGAGAAACTATTGCAAATGATCTTATGCTCTCCAGCGTCCCATCCGAAAAATCTGGGGCTGCTTCAGCTATTTCAGAAGCATCATACGAATTAGGCGCACTCCTTGGAACAACAGTTCTTGGCGGAATCATCACAGCGGTATACCGGTCACAGATTCAACTACCGCAAGGTCTCAACGCCGACGACGCACATCATGCCCAAGAGACCTTAGGTGGCGCTGTGTCCGTGGCACAACACCTAGAACACCACGGAACCGAACTGCTCACCTCCGCACAACATGCCTTCGACTCTGGTGTGGTGTGGACAGCGGTTATCTCCGCAATACTGATGGCCCTCGCCTCAATAATCGTCTACCGTCTCTTACGTCAAGCATAAAAACGTATGAGTAAACAAAAGAGTGTTTTCTTGAACCCTTCCGATTCAAGAAAACACTCTTTTGTTTTTTTGGGGGGGGCTACGCCTAGGCTGCACGTTGCGTTTTCAACGATGAGAATACCCACGACACTAAGAAGCCAGCAATCATCGTCAAGACAATAGTTCCACCCACCGGTAAATCAAAAGCCCACGAAAGATATAAACCAACTGTTGAACATGTTGCACCAAAGATAGGGGAGAAGAACATCATTCCTCGCAACGTAGAACACAACATGCGAGCAGCAGAAGCTGGCACAACAATTAACGAAAGAACCAGTACGTTACCCACCGTTTGTAGAGAAATAACCACCGAAATAGTGACTAAAACATACAAAATAATATCCATGAGTAAGACCGGAATGCCGAGTGCTCGGGCAGACTCTTTATCAAGGCTCACCGTAACAATCGGACGATGAAAAACAGTTAAGACGAGAAGAACAAGAGCGCCAATCAGTGCAGCCGTCACAACATCTTGTGTAGAGATACCAACAATAGAACCGAAGAGAAAATCTTGCACCGATCCCGAATACCCCGGTTGCAAAGAAATGATGACAATACCAAGGGCAAAAGAGCCAGCAAAGAAAATACCGATCACCGAATCTTCACGTAACTTTTGATTCTGACTAAAAATAGCCACCAAAATAGCAGTAACGATACCGGCAACCATACCGCCAAGCATCAAATTAGAACCAATGACAAAGGCAACAGCCAAACCAGGGAAAACTGAGTGAGCAACAGCATCACCAATAAAGACCATTCCACGCAAAACCACATGGTTTCCAATAATTCCCGTGACAACTGACGCAATAACAACTGCACCAAGAGCACGAAGCAGAAAACTCAGATGGGGGTTAAAAAGATCCTGAATAAAATCTAGAGGGGTAATCAACTATGCCTCCCTGAGCCAACGATGAAGTTCTTCAACACTTATCTGATGTGCAGGAACATCTAAGGCGAGATCCCCCCGAACACCACAAATACGAGAACAATGCGTTAGTGCCGAGAGCATATCGTGAGTAGACATCACAATGCCCAGTCCCTCTTCTGTCAACGACGTATACAACTCATTGAGAGAATCCTGTGTCGGAGCATCAACACCAGTGAAAGGCTCATCAAGGAGCAATAGAGAAGGATCTGACGCTAAAGCTCGGGCAAGTAACACCCTTTGGCGTTGCCCACCAGAAAGCTCACCAACAACCCGATCTTGTAAATGAGTAATTCCAGAACGCTCAATAGCACGGAAAACACTCACCCAATCATCCGTTGACGGGCGGCGAAACCAACCAATAGCCCGAGTCCTACCCGTTAACACGGCGTCTTTGACAGTAATCGGAAAAGACCATTCAAAATAATGTTTTTGAGGAACATAACCGATTTTTTCGCGTGCAGCTGCCGGCGACTGCCCCAGAATAGATACACTGCCTGAACTAGGAGAAATCAACCCCATAAGAGTTCTTAACAACGTGGTTTTTCCGGCACCATTTGCACCGACTAAGGCAATAAACTCTCCAGCTGAAACCGTCATATCCAGACCTGAGATAATCTCACGATTACCATAACGAACCCGAACACCTTCAGCTGATACCAACGCAGTTCCCATATCAGAACCGTGAATAGAATGACTAGAAGAATACATCAACGAAGACGCTCCTGCGCTTCTTGCTGGGCACGCTTACTCTTACGAGAGAAAAAGTACAGGGCAACGATAAGAACTGCCCCAACGCCCACAAACAGCGCTATAGGAAGAAGGGAAGAACCAGCGTCCTGAGCATCTTGAGCTGAAGTATTCTGCGTAGAATCTGTGGATGTATCTGATGAAGGAGCCGACTGCACACTATCTGAATCTGAAGAATCTTCCGGTTTTGACTCAGCTTGAGCAAAAACTTCTTGCGGGTTTAACGCGCTACCAACAGCAAATTGTAAGCGTGCAGTATCTGAAACTTTGGTGCCATCAGCAAGAGTTGCATGAGCCTTAACCGTCACAAAATATGCGCCGGGTTTCGTAAACACCCAGTTCGCATGAACATGGCTATTAGAATCAACCCAAATATCTTGAGCTTGAGTATCTGCAGAATTCCAGAGCACCTGAGGAGCACTGAAATTACCGTTTTCGAGGTAGAGGCTCATCTGGCCTGGGCCTTCAACCTTCTCTAGGGTGAGCGTCATGCCCTCACCAAGACGTGAAACTACCTCTGGGTCTTGACTGTTCCATCCAGGCCACACAACACCAGAACGTTCGGTCTGAGGAATAACATAGACATCTTCACCAGCAGAAGCCTGCACAAAAGCATAGCGCGGGTCATCTGGTACTGGAAGCTTAGCGTCATCATTGCCCTGAAGGACGACATCAGAAAGATGCCGCCACACAGGAGACTGACCGTGATCGTCATGAAGCATCAAACGCCATTGACCATCAACAAACTTTGGGCCCATATCAACATGCCCTTGTGGAATGACTGTCTTCTCTGTGCCAATGGGAGAGTCAGCGCTAAGCGTCTGCTCTAACGCCCTTTCTTGTACCGAAACATTAGCATCGTGGTGTTCTGTACCAGTCTCATCTGCCATAGCAGGAGCAATAGAAGTTCCACTGCCTAAAAACAATAGGGTACATACGGCTGCGGTTAAACGAGGAAACTTTTTCATAGAACTTTCTTCTCTTAAATACCTATCTGTGAATTATTTTCCTGAAGAACAGGTGCGTATGGTGTGCGCATTCGCCAACATCATGTCCAAATAATGTGGTGCTTGAGTATCGAGAGTGTCCGCATAAAGCTCACATACTTTTGTGCCTGTATCTGCGGCAACTTCTGCAAGAACACTTGTCCGCTGAAGTATTCCACGCTCTAAATAAAGTGCTGGAACATTGAGATCTTCAATGGTTCGACGCAAACGCGCTCGCTGTTGCGCACTTGGTTCTGAGCCGGCGGCAGGAGTCACAAAACCTACCACTTTGAGCTGATATGTATCGGCTAGATACCGGTAACCGTCATGAGTGGTGATGATATTTCGTTCAGACTCGTTGAGGGCCCCATATATTTCGTGTAACTTTTGGTGCCCTTTTGAAAGTTCTTTAACGTATTCAGAAGCATTGCGTGCGTACTCGGTAGCACCTTGAGGGTCTGCTGCGCTCATGACATCACGAATAACAGAGACAGCAGCTTGAACGTTGGGAATGGAATGCCAAAAATGAGGGTCAGTATCCCCATGAACATGTTTTCCAAGAACAGCTTGAGCTAAGAGATACACCTGTCCCGTATCGTTATGCAAAAAACGGTAGTGACTACCTGAAGGTATTTCTTGCAAGGTGCGGGTCGGAACTTCTATAAGGGTCTTGTCGGGGTCTAAGTACTCGATATTTTCGTGTGAATCGGTACGTAGAGAAATCTTGCCGGTATCAATATTTGCAGTAATATCTGCGTGTCCCGCATCGAGAACTTTCACCTCTGAACCAAGTTTTTGAGCAAGCTGGGCAGAATCAACACCAACAGCAAAACGAACAACTTGTTCTTGTGTGGTTTTTCCTTGATGGTCTGCTGCTTGGACCGTTATCTCATAGAGACCAGGTTTTGCAAAACTCCACGAAAGGTGGGTATGAGCTTGTGCCGGCAATTCTACTGATCCTAAAACACCAGTCGAGACTTCTTGCCCATTTAAATCTGTGCGAGTTGCTTGGGAAGAATGAGAATCTGAAACAGTGTCAACAGCACCGAAAGTTTCTGTAATAAAACTTGCGGATTGTCCGGGGCCTACCATCTTTGTTGTGTTCAGATGAACTGGCTCACCAGCATGTCCACCTTCAATACGTACACCGAGCCAGAGGGAATCTAAAGATGCGTCTTCGACAATACGTTGGAGTTGCCCACCGTATTGAGAGATATTTTCTGCAACGGGAACGGCTTTTACTGCTTCGGGGAGGTTCGCATCAATAGTCCGAATGAGCTTATTTTGTTCTAATAAAAGACCGTTAGTTAACGCGACATGAGCGTAGGCAATATCTCGAATATCGCGTAAAGAAGGCTCATATGAGTGGGGGTTAGCACCGGGGGGAACGAGTGAGGTAACGTGCGCGCGTGAGCCTCCAACAGTTTGTGCTAAATCTGCCAGGATAGGCGTGGAAGCCACCACCTGCAATGCTTGGTTGCTGGTGGTGGCTGCAGGGGGCGTACACCCGGTCAGTGCAAGAGCAAAGACCGGGATGTACGCCAATATGCGCGCTATGCGCGATTTACGCATTCTTGCGACGAGCGATAGTCAACGCGCCCGCGCCAGCTACGAGAAGCAAAGCTGCGAAACCGAGATATGTTCCGGTTTGCGAACCTGTGTATGCAAGTTTGCCGGCTGCAGATTCTTTCTGTGCTTGTGCAAGTTCTTGCTGAGGTAGTGCGCAATCTTCTCCGTCAGCGGTTTTTCCAACGATGCGAACTTTCGCCCCATCAGGACGTGTGACGATACCTGTTGCGGTATCAACAGTGCCTCGTTGGGTTTCTTGTGATTTTTGTTGTGGAGTTTTTTGAGGAGTCTGTGCCTTAGGGGCAGAAGCTTTTTCTTCTGCTTGGCTCTTACCCTCTTGAACGTCTCCTACTTGGAAGTTGAGGTCGGCAGAAGTTGTGACTTTCTGTCCATTTTTCAACGTTGCGGTGAAGGAGATGTTTGCGGTGTAGTTGCCGGGTTCAGTAAATACCCAGTTGCCGTGTTGGTGGGTGTTTACTGGAACGTCAAATGATCCTAATGTGTTGGAGTCAAAGACCTTCTGCCCAGCAGAACCGAAGTTTCCGGAGAGGAACACTGCCATTTTTCCTGGACCTTTGAGGCTGTTGAGCTTCATGGTGACAGGACCTTGAGCGTTCTTGACAAGTTCTGGATCTTGAGTGTTCCAACCTAGCCATGGAACTCCAGCTTCTTGGGTTGCGCCAATCAAGTACACATCGCTACCGGCTGGAGCGATGTCACTCATACCAGCAGGGAGTTTTTTCTGTGCGGCGTTACCCAAGACGAATTGCAATGAGGTAGGTGCAACCCATCGAGATGGGCTAACGCGATCGTCCTTGACAGAGGCTGAGAGTTTTCCTCCGCTAAGTAGCGCGCCGAAATCAAAGTGTCCTTCGTGAACTTGGTCAGCTGAAGTATTGACGACGGTGCTCGTCTGAACAGCTCGCTTGATAGCCGGTACAAATGAAGCGTTAGTAGCGTGATGTGCGTGATCATTGTGAGATGCGTGGGCAATCACTTGCTCTTTGGGGTAACACTTCTTCTGTGCTGGTGCTGTTGCTTTAGCGTGTTGAGCAGATGATGGTGTTTGGGCAGTCGGTGCTGGAGCTACACCGTGGGTGTGCCCATGCTCATGATGCCCATGATGGTCACCGTGCTCATGATGGTCACCGTGCTCAGCCTGTACAGGGACAACAACCTCAACGACAGGGTCTGTGACTTCTGGAGCTGGGGTGTCTTCTTCTGAGGATGGTGGCATCGTTGCTTCGGGAGCTTTATCCTCTACTTCAGGAGCTTCAGGAGCTTCAGGAGCTTCAGGAGCTTCAGGAGCTTCAGGAGCTTCAGGAGCTTCAGGAGCTTCAGGAGCTTCAGGAGCCTCAGGAGCCTCAGGAGCCTTATCCTCGACTTCAGCTGCAGTCATGCAAGAAGTAATAGCTTCTTCTCCAACAGCAAAAGAAAGCTGCTGCTTTTCGCTGCTTACTTCAGTTCCATCCTTGAGAGTGGCAGTGTAATACGTCGTAAATGCATAGTTACCTGCCGTAGAGAAAATCCAGTTCGTATGGGTATGCGTTGCATAGGAAATATCGATAGTATCGAGGTTCTTTGTTGAGTCCAAAAGAACTCGATTCTGACCGAAAGCATCGCTAAGGTACATACCAAAAGTAGCGTCTTGAGGCATCATCGTCGGTTCAATGTGCAATTTAACGCTGCCGTCAATCTTTGAATAATCAATTTCTTGAGTGTTGTACCCTGGCCAGATGGTTCCTTGAATTTGAGTCTGTGGCAAAGCGTAGAAAATTGATCCCTCTTTACCGACGAAGCTATCAAGTTCTTCTCCGCCCATGAGCGCTGTGCGGGTATGACGGGCATGGTCACCAACAGTAAAGACAATATCATTGAGGTTTCTATCGACAGCCTTTGAATCGATTTGGCCAGTTTCATCCTTGAGAGCTAAGCCGAGGCTTTTTTCTGAAAGGTTGAGCGTGCCTTTAATGTCGACGTGTCCATCACTTAGGATTTTTTTACCAATAAATGGTGTTGCCACACATTGGTCTTTAGTAGGCTCAGCCGGAGCAGGAGTCACAGGCTCAGCCGGAGCAGGAGTCACAGGCTCAGCCGGAGCAGGATCAACAGGCTCAGCCGGAGCAGGATCAACAGGCTCAGCCGGAGCAGGATCAACAGGCTCAGCCGGAGCAGGATCAACAGGCTCAGCCGGAGCAGGAGTCACAGGCTCAGCCGGAGCAGGATCAACAGGCTCAGCCGGAGCAGGAGAAGCTACGGAATTCAGCTTAATTTCTGAATCAGCAGCATAAGAAGTACCACTCTTATACTTATCGCTTAGTACAAGAGACGATGCATAAGCATCAATATCTGGATGAGGGAAAATCTTAACAATCAAATGATCGTTGTTAATCCAAGAACCATCATCGCTATAGTAAGCCGTTGCTTCACCATTAACAAAAGGCGCATCAAAAGCTGTATCTGGGTACGGAGAATCAGCTTTAAAGTAGAAACCTCCGCCTAAGACTCCTCGGAAATTAGGGTCATCAAATTTAACTTTGACTTTCCCGTATCCTTCAATATCTGAAGGAAGAACCTCAACAGAATATTTACCGGAAGTCATAGAATAATTCTCGGTTTTAAGGGTCAGATTATCGGGATCTGACACTTTTTCAGGCCAAGAGCTCTCACCCTCGGCGCTAGTGACACTACCAGAGCCGCCTTGAGTGTAAGACAGCGGTTGTGAAATCCAACGAACACCCTCAGAACCTTCGTTTGGAGTGAATACTGCCTGAATGTTTGTAGCTGATGTGCCAAAGAGCTCATCCCATTGGGACTGTCCATCGACAACATCTAAATCAGTCAGGAAATAACCGTTATTGAACAAGGTAAGTTTTCCGTTGACCTTGCTATCGGCACGGAACGTAAGAGTTGTGAGTAAATCATCTCCATCACGTTCAACTTTTTCCTTAGGAGCATAGGAGAGCTCGTACTGAGCCGTTGTTACATCACCAGAAGGTGCGGTATCGTAGCGGTTTTGAGTGTCATTCTCGTTCGCTTGAGCTGCTCCGCTACCAGAGAGCGGGCGTTGACCGCCTACCTGCCATGTAACGGTTGTTGGCTTGGACTGAATAATCGTTCCATCTGTTGCACGAGCAACAGTGCGATAGGTGAATTTATAACGTCCAGGAGTGGTGAAACTCGTGTAATTGTGAGTGTGGCTTCCTTGACGCAAGAGGGAAGATTGATAACCGTTGTCTGTTGAGCTAAGAAGACGGCGGAAAGAGGTGGGGGAGTTGCTTCCGCTGTACCCAAAAAGCTGAACCTCTCCGGGGCCGTCTACGTGGAGTAAATCAAGGTAGAACGTTGCATCGCGGAACTTTTCAACAGGAATATCAGAATCTGCACCAAAGCCAACCCACGCAGGATCATGGTTGAAGTTTGGAAGCTGAGGTGCTGCATAGAGAACATCGCCAGGATTACCTAAAAAGCGTGCTGCTTCAGAATCTGGCACTACGAAAGCGTACTGATTGGCCTGTCTAAAGTCTGAGCCCCAGCCTTTACCAACCCAAATAACAGCATCGTTTGGGTCATAGTTTGCTGGGCCAGTGCCGTCTTGTGAAGGTGCTTCAGCATAGATGGCGAAGGTGTTTTGATCTTCATCCCAGAAACTCTTGGGGGTGTCGATATGTGCTTGAGTGGCAACAATTTTGCCATCATCAGGTCCAGCCTGTGCTGCTGGTAGAGCGGCGAAGAGAGAGCTAAATGCTAAACCTGCTGCTAGCGTGCAACGGGTAATAGGGTGCTTTGATGCACCAGATGTGGGTGTAAACATCATTGCCTTTCTAGTGATATGCATTCAGCATCATAACTTAATAATGAGAATCGTTATCAGTATATGGCTAAAAAATTTTCTTTTCATGTCGTTCCACAAAAACAGCACCTCACAATAAAGAGTCGTGTGGGTGTTTTCAAAACGAAACCTTGAAAACACCCATACGACTCTTATCTAAAAGAAAAATATCACTATATGGCTAGTATATATTCCATTTAAGTTATCTACCAGATGCGAACTCTATCCTCCGCAGAAAGATACATCGGGCTACCTTCTGGAACATCAAAAGCATCATAAAAATCATCAATATTCTTTACAACACCATTAACACGGAACTCATCCGGAGAGTGTGGATCCGTTGAAAGCAACATCTGCGCCTGCTGAGGGCGAGTCTTCGTACGCCAGCCCTGCCCCCACGCAATAAACACACGCTGTAAAGCCGTAAAACCATCAATAACAGGTGCCTGACTAATATCGTTAACACCAGCTTCTTGAAGCGCAATACGATACGCCTTCAACGCAATAGATAAACCGCCTAAATCACCAATATTCTCACCCAGAGTCAGCTCACCGTTAACACGGTATTCACTAGCATCCAGTCCGCGAGGAGTGTACTGAGAATACTGATCAACAAGAGACTGTGTTCGACGCCCAAACTCTTCACGGTCTTCATCAGTCCACCAATTATTTAACGCACCAGTGCCATCATACTTAGACCCTTGGTCATCAAAACCATGGCCAATCTCGTGGCCAATAACAGCACCAATACCACCATAATTAGCGGCGTCATCAGCCTCAGGATCAAAATAAGGTGCTTGCAGAATCGCCGCAGGAAATACAATCTCATTTGCCGGAGGCATGTAATACGCATTAACCGTCTGAGGGGTCATTAACCACTCATCCTTATTCACCGGTTGCCCGATACGGTCAAGATGGAATTGCGTCTCAAAAGCATAAGCACGACGGATGCTCTCACACAATTGACCAGGCACAAGCTGCAGAGAAGAATAATCACGCCAGCTATCGGGATAACCAATCTTAGTGACAAACTGACTCAACTTCTCAAGCGCACGATTACGAGTCTGCTCTGTCATCCACGGTAATTCACTAATGGACTGGTGATACGCCTTAATAAGATTCTGCACCAAAACGAGCATTTTCTCTTTATGCGCCGGTGGGAAATGCTGAGCAACATACTTCTGCCCCAACTCCTCACCTAAATAGCTTTCAACCGCAGACACTCCGCGCTTCCATCGAGGACGTAACTCCTCCGTACCCGACAGAGTCCGACCAAAGAATTCAAAATGAGCCTGAACTAACTCGTCATTAAGATATGAAACGCGAGCCAGAAGCACCTGCCATAGTGAGTACAGCTTCCATGACTGAAGATCAACACTTTGCCACAGCTGAGCCACCTCGCGAAGATACGAAGGCTGCCCCACAACCACCGTTCCAAATTGCTCAGCCGAAGAACCAAGAAGCTCAAACCAACGCGAAAAGGCAAAACCAGGGAACTCACCCTCTAGCGCAGAAGCCTCATACGGGTTATAACGTTTATGAGCATCACGTAACGTGACTTTATCCCAATGATGAGACGCAATTTTAGTCTCCAAGGACATAATGCGCTCAGCAATATCCGCAGCCTCAACGCCAACACGCTCATCGAGGGCGCTAAGAGAAAAAATTTGACGAATATGCTCCTGATATTGGCGACGAATCTGCTCATACTTCTCTTCGCGATAGTAGCTCTCATCCGGAAGCCCTAGACCAGACTGCATTAGATACGCAACGTATTTTTCAGGATTCTGAACATCGATAGAAGTGTACCAACCAATAAAAGAGCCAACCCCCACACGCGAAGCACGAGCATTAACATCAAAGAGTTCTTCTCGAGTTGACGCTGAAAGAATCGGATCAATTTCACTCAGAATAGGAGAAATGCCGTCTTTGTTAATGGTCTCAGTATCCATGAATGCCTGATAGAGGATGCCGATACGACTCTCTGGCTCCTGCTGAGCTGCCTGCTCGATAATCTCACGGACGTTTTCTTCCGCCTTATCTCGCAGAGTATACATACCGCCATCTTTAGAGCGGTCTGCAGGAATAACATGGTTGTCAATCCAACGTCCGTTAACGTGGCGGAAAAAATCTTCTGAAGGGGCTACCGACTGGTCAAAATATTCGGTATTAATTCCTGAAATTTTAGTACTCATACAACCTAAGTCTAGAGGAGAGTCACGTGTAATTGCACTTAAAACATTGCAGAACTGCTACCGCAGCAAACATGAATATGCGTACCCTAGAACTATGCAAAACACCATGGAATACCGTCAATTAGGACAATCTGGGCTCACTGTCTCCGCCATCGGACTAGGATGCAACAACCTCGGACGTGCAGGAACACCCACAGAAACTCAAGAAGGTACTAATACCGTCCTCCGTTCAGCACGAGAAGCAGGAATCAACCTCTTTGATATTGCTGATATTTATGGAAAAACTCCGGGGGCAGCTGAAACACGCTTCGGGCAAGCACTCAAATACCTTGGGACTCAAGAACGAGAAAACATGGTAATCGTCTCTAAATTTGGGATGAATATGAATGGCGCTGCTGGTGCAGATTACGGCGCCCGCGGTTCTCGCGCGTATATTATGCGAGCAGTAGAACATTCCTTGACACGACTCGGCGTAGAGCACCTTGACGTATACATCTACCACACCCCCGATGGCATCACCCCAATTGACGAGACGCTTCGTGCATTAGACACCCTTATCGCACAAGGAAAAGTACGCTACATCGCTCACTCTAATCAGGCTGGCTGGCAAATAGCTCAAGCCGAATATGTTGCTCGAGAACTAGGATGTGAACGCTTCATCGCAGCAGAAAATCATTACAACCTCATTGACCGTCGAGCAGAACTGGAAGTTATCCCTGCAGCGCGAGAACTACAACTTGGGGTACTGCCATACTTCCCACTTGCAAACGGTCTACTCACAGGAAAATACCGTCAACATCAGCAAGCGCCAGAAGGCTCACGTCTTTCTCACTCACGGAAAGAATATCTACGACAAGCGCCGTGGGAACAACTTGAACAGTTCTTCACTTTCGCCCGTGAACGAGAACTGCCAGAAGCACAAATTGCTCTAAGCTGGCTTCTAGCTCAAGATACCGTCAGCTCTGTGATTGCTGGAGCAACGACACCAGAACAAATACACATGAATGTCCAATCAACCCAAGTGGCACTAAACCAATCTGATATTGAGGAACTAAATCATATTTTCCCTGCCCCACCGAAAATTGCCCTATTCTAAGGGGTAAAACCTGCACATTGTGTAGATATGTGCACGATATAACAATGGTGGGTGTGTTCAATACGTTCAACGTATTGAACACACCCACCATAGAGATGCTCTAGTGATAGCTACGCACCTTGACGGATACGCTCTTGCCATCTCTGCGCCACTTGAGGATCAGTGGGCTTTGTGAGAAGTGAAGCAACGATATAAACGATGAAAGAAGCAACCAGACCGATATAAATCGGTTCATTAGCCATCACACCGTATATCACCATGCCAAGAATAACGCCGATAGAGCCGACTGCCATGGATAATGCTGCTGCCGTTCCGGTTCCACGCTTCCAAAGCAACCCACCAAGAATCGCAACCAAAAGACCGCCGACAAGAATGTCATAGGCAATCGTCAACCCTGTAATAGCGTCGGTGAGGAAGAGTGCGATAACAGTGGTAATTACACCAAATCCAAGAACATACCAGCGGTCTGCGACAAGAGCACTATCAGATGATTCATCGGAGTTCTGCAAAGAATCTTTTCCTAACAGGAACGGTACAACATCTACGCGGGCAACAGTTGCTGAGGCGATAAGTGAACCAGAAGCTGTGGACATCATGGCAGCTACACCAGCAGCTAGAACAACGCCACCGATACCAATTGGTAGGTAGTTTTGGGCGAGGGTGGCAAAGACGTCGTCACGGTGTTCAATATGAGGTTCAATGACGCGTGCACACATACCAATGATTGCGCCAGCTACAGAATAGATAATGACGTAAATACTTGCTGCGGTACCGCCCCAACGGGATACTTCTGGGGAGCGAGCAGTAAAGACGCGTTGCCAGATGTCTTGTCCAACGAGAAGTCCGAATGTGTAAATGACGAAATAGGTGATGATAGATTCGGTGCCGATACTGCCAACGGCAAAGAACTCTGCATCAAGGCGCTGATGTAGGCCGTCCCAGCCTCCTGCATGATGTAAAGAGAAAGGGAGGAGGAGGAAAAATACACCGACGGTCATGAGGATAAATTGCATCATGTCGGTGAGGGTAATGGACCACATGCCACCAAGCATGGAATACCCGATGACGATGATAGCGCCGAGAAGAATAGCCCATGTGCGGTCTACATCAAAGAGCACGCGGAAGATGGATGCGTATGCGGCGGTAGAAGTGACCGTGAGCATGACGGTGTACGCGAGCATCACGATAGATGATATTTGGGTGGTGCGCACGCCATACCGCAAGGTGAGTACCTGTGAGACGGTATATAGCTTAACGCGGGTAATGACAGGTGCGAAGATAAGGCTCAACAGTAGCATTCCGACGCCGATAGCTGTCACTAGCCACATTCCTGAGATTCCGTAGGTATAGCCGAGTCCTACACCGCCAACGGTGGATGCTCCACCGAGAAGGAGTGCACTCATGGTGCCGGTGTAGAGAACAGGGCCGAGTCTGCGTCCTGCTACACGGAAGTCTTCTGCATTATGTGCTCGTTTTTTGCCGAGGTAGCCGAACGCTACGAGTGCTATGAGATAGAGGACGATAATGAGGATGTTCATAAGAAGTTCATTTCCATAGGTCGCAGACACTAAATGTGGTCTGAGTAACGTGCAATGTATATAAAGTATGCACTAATCTGTATAACGATTCAACCAGGTGTGTTTCTGTGTTCCCTCAAAAATGACTCACCGCTCAAAATGGTGCGCTCGTCACCCATAAAAACCATTCCCATAAAAAACAACAGGAGGGAAACCCTCGCGGGGATTTCCCTCCTGTATCCAGCGCCTTGCGCGTACCCAAAAATTAGCGCAACGTCTCACTAATCTTCAAGTGAACTAATGAGGGACCAGATGTCTTGAGAGCTTCTGTTACTGTGTCTGCCAAAGAATCAACAGTTGCAGAAAACGCGGTAGCACCAAATGCTTCAGCTAACTTAACCCAATCTGGCTGAACCAAGTTAACCGCAACATCTGAAATGCCACGATCACGCTCATTCTGACGAATTTCTCCATACCCGCCATTGTCTACGCAGATAATTGCAATATCGAGGTGCTGCTCGACTGCCGTCATGAGTTCCTGTATTGCAAACATGAGCGCGCCGTCACCGAGTAAGCAGACGACAGGACGTTCAGGGGCTGCAACTTTAGCTCCAATTGCTGCAGGTAAGCCGTAACCTAACGTGGCGTACGTTGCCATATAGAGCAAAGAGTGAGGTTGTGGTGCACGGTAGAACGTTGTGGTGCCCATATAAGTGACCTGAGAAGAATCGCCGGCAATAATGGTGTCTTCAGGAAGAACTTCCATAATGCGTTCGTTGAGTTCTGCAAGCTCTGGTGCGATAGCACGCCCCTCATTATCAAGAGCGTCAAAAACTTCTTGTAAATCTCGTTGTTCTCGGGTGCCTTGGGTCACTCCACGCTCTTTGAGAGCTTCTAATAATTGGGGAACTACTGCTGCAGAATTACCTGGTAATTCAATATCAGGTGCGATATTGCACAGCATTTGAGAACGCTCAATATCAACGCGAATCACAGGCCCTTGTGGGTGGATATCTCCATCCCATAATTCTGCTTCACCAATTTTAGAGCCAATGATGAGCATGGCATCGGATTCACGACAGAAAGCGTGTGCCGCTGATAGACGGAGGTCTGCGCCTAAGGATAGGCGGTGTTTTTCTGGAATCGCGCCTTTGCCGTTGACTGATGTGATAACTGGTGCTTCAAGAGCTTCAGCTAACGCCAATATTGATGTTGCTGCTGGTAGGGATCCGCCACCGGCTACGATGAGTGGGCGTGAAGAGTTCGCAAGAATATCGGCAGCTTTCTCAATATCTTCTACGGGTGCTGGTTGTGGGCTTCCCAGTGGGCGCGCTTGGAGTAGTGCGTCAGGGAGGTCAACGTCTTGTTCGAGGATATTGAGGGGAACCTCAATGTGAATGGGGCGGGGGCGTTCATGTGCAAAAGAACGAAATGCGTTATGGATAATGTCCACAGCTTCTTCGGCAGAGCTGACTCGACGGCTAAATTGCACGATGGAGTCTACTGCTCCGGTGGGATTTTTTGTTTCGTGTAGTGCCCCAATATCACGGTATTCTTGGCCGACAGGTCTGCCGGGGGAGAGGATAATCATAGGGCGTGATTCTGCGTAGGCGGTAGCTGCGCCAGAAAGAGAGTTGAGTAATCCTGGCCCGGAGGTGGTAATGACAACCCCTGGTAATCCTTTGATTTGTGACCAGCCGTCAGCGCCGTAGGCTGCACCTTGTTCGTGTCGGGTGGTAATAGGTGTGATGTTGAGTTCTTCTAAGTGTCGGTAGAACTCAAGGTTGTGCGTTCCGGGGATGCCAAAGACGGTGTCAATACCGTAATTTTTGAGAGTGGCTAGAATGGCGTAGCCTGCGTTGTGGCGCGGGGTTGTTGTGGTCACAAACAGCTCCTTGGTGACGGTGGTTGGGTCTTTGAAGTAGATAGTTTTTGTGGAATATCGATACAGTGTATTGAAGCAAGTGTATAAGTACGCTGATTGTTTATGAGGTATTTAGCCTTATGAAAAGTTATCCAGCTCACCAATAAATATTCACCAATGAATAAAAACCTATGGGGTAGTTCACAACTCCATCAATTTATTGCATAGTGGGAAAGACAGAACCGCACCACACAACACCACAGACACCGCCAGGAGAAAACATGACAGACCAAACCAACATCCCCGCACAACCCTCCTTCTCTGCACAAGCAGAACGCGTCATCGCAACAGGCGCAGACGGAGTAGAACGCATCGGGCCCATCAACGCCGCACAAGTACCACGCTGGGCAGGGCTCGGCACCTTCGCCCGCCTACCACGCCTCGACGAAACACCCAACGCAGATATCATTATCGCCGGAATGCCCTGGGACTCAGGCGTCTCCTACCGCCCCGGCGCACGATTCGGCTCAAACCACGTCCGCGAATGCTCCCGACTCCTACGCCCCTTCAACCCCGCCGCCAACATCTCACCGTTTAAAGAAGCACAAGTAGCCGACGCCGGCGACATCATCGGAAACCCCTTCAACATCGAAGAAGCACTGGCACAAATGGAAGCCGGCGCACAAGAACTCACCAAAGACGGGGCAAAACTCATCACCATCGGCGGAGACCACACCATAGCACTCGCAAACTTACGTAACATGCACCGCCAACACGGAAAAATTGCGCTACTACACTTTGACGCCCACCTCGACACCTGGGACACCTACTTCGGAGCAGAATACACTCACGGAACACCCTTCCGTCGAGCATTTGAAGAAGAACTCCTCGACACTGACGCCCTCTGCCACGTCGGAACCCGCGGACCACTCTACGGAACAGAAGACCTCGACGACGACCGACGCTTCGGATTCGGTATCGTCTCCTCCGCAGACGTCTACTACCTTGGAGTGCAAAAAGTCGTTGAACTCCTCAGAAAACGCATTGGAAACCGACCACTCTACATCTCCATCGACATCGACGTACTAGACCCCGCACACGCACCCGGCACCGGAACACCCGAAGCCGGAGGTATCACCAGCCGAGAATTACTCGAAATACTGCGTGGACTACGCGGACTGAACATCGTCGGCTCAGAACTTGTCGAAGTATCCCCCGCCTACGACCATGCCGAACTGACCGGAATAGCAGCAGCCCACGTCGTCTACGAATTTATTAGCCTCCACGCACTAGGCGCCAACGCCGGAACCGGAAAACCAGCCTACGGCGAAGCCCCCATCAGCTACGGCGACAAAGAATAGGAAAACCCACCCCCATGGTAAAAATTCACGAACTACTCGACGGCGCAAACACCGAAGAAGCACGACTCATGCAACACTTTGCCGAACGTGCCGGAGGATTCCGCCCATCAGCAGTGCGCGACGTCTTCGAAGTCGCAATGCGCCCCGGCATGATATCCCTCGCTGGAGGAAACCCCGACCTGAACCTCCTACCCCTCGAAGAACTCGGTGAAAGAGCCTCTCGCATCATCATCGAAGAAGGTTTAGAAGTCCTACAATACGGTTCCGGTGCTGGTCTCGAACCCCTCGCAGAACTCATCTGCACCCTCATGAAAACAGAAGGGGCAAGCCCAAAAGTCTCAGACATCCAAATCACCGCAGGCTCCCAAATGGGGTTAGACCTTGTAACAAAACTCTTCGTCAACCCACAAGACGTCATCCTTGCAGAAGGACCCACCTATACCGGAGCGCTCGGCGTCTTTGAAGGATACCAAGCCGATGTTCGCCAAATTGATGTAGACGAGAACGGGCTTGACCCCCACAACGTGAAAGAAATGGTGCAAACCATCCGCGCCGAGGGAAAAGACATCAAATTCCTCTACACCATCCCTAACTTTCAAAACCCCACAGGAGTCTCCCTCTCCGAAGAACGACGTCAAGAACTCACCCGTGTATGTAGAGAACTCGACATCCTCATCGTCGAAGACAACCCCTATGGGCAGCTTTCCTTTGATGGAACACGACGTCCTTGCCTCTACTCATATGACCCAGAGAACGTGCTCTATCTCGGAAGCTTCTCTAAAGTCTTCTCTCCCGGTGTGCGCGTCGGCTGGATGGTCGCCCCAGAACGCATCCGTAAATTCTTACAGATTGCAGCAGAAGCAGTCACTATCTGCCCCTCCGTGCTCTCACAACGTCTCGTCTTGAGCTTCATGAGCGACGGACTCTGGGAAGAACACACTCGAAAAACCGCATCACTTTACCAACAACGATGCGAAGCAGTCCTGAACGCCTGCGAAAAATATATGCCTGAAGGAACCCGCTGGAGCACCCCAAGCGGAGGATTTTTCACTTGGCTTACATTGCCTGAGAACAGCCCATGGAAAGATGCAACAGAAGCCCTAGCCCCCGCAATAGATAACGGCGTTGTCTTTGTCCCCGGAGCCGCCTTCTACGAAACCGTAGACGGAAAAAACCCTGGAGCAAACCAACTACGTATCGCATTCTCCTCAGTAGAACCTGCAGTACTAGAAGAAGGGGTACGACGCTTAGCAGAAGTGCTCAACCGATAAACCTCGATAGTGCGCTCTACCTCAGCAATACCAAAGATAAGGTCATGTTGCGGTGGAGCGCACTATTTTTTTAAAAACCTTCCCAAAAAATCTGCACCTCAGAACAAGAGAACCTCACACTGTCACCTAAACTACGTACAAAAAGACCGTAGGATAATATCTCAGATTCAACTACCTTAAGATAGTTGGATTCTTTGTATATCCCTAACGGCAACCCTAAGCCGTTTCAATGAATCATCAACCTTTGCAGCCCATCTGCGCGGATGGTCTAAGAAGCGTCAAGCTCACGTCCTAGGGAACAACATTCAGAGCGAATATTTCACCTCTGCTCAAGTTGACAACACAACCGGTGAAACAACGCGACCTAAGACGTTTATATAAAACCACACACGCATGCAAAGACGAGCAATGCCCTCCTTCACGCCACGAAGGAGGGCATAAAACGTTAAACACTAAAAATAGATGCTCATAAAAACTTCTCTTTTCCGGCAAAAACTATGTACTCTGTCACTATGGCTCGTATTTTTGCCCACCGTGGACTCTCTGGAATTGCACCCGAAAACACCCTCAGCGCTATCAAAGCATGCTGTGAACACAACGTGACATGGTTCGAAACAGACGTCGACATCCTCGCCGACGGAACACCCGTACTCATGCACGACACCTCACTAGCACGCACCACCAACAGCACCAAAATCCTCTACGACATCACCCAAGAAGACCTCAAAAACATTGACGCAGGCTCATGGTTCAACGAGAAATACCGTGGAGAAAAAATACCCACCCTCGCCGAACTCATTGATCTCATGAACACCGAAGGCCTTAACGCCAACATCGAAATTAAATCCAATGAACAAGGCGCAGAAAGAAGCTACCAGCTAGTTGACGCCGTCATCGCAGAACTTGAACGACTCAACCCCGAACGAGAAGTCCTCGTCAGCTCTTTCAACCACGTGCTTCTCAATGAATTCTCGCGTCGTTCCCCCCGACATAAAACAGCGGCGCTCTTTACCGAACAAATGCTACAACCAGACTGGCTATCGGTAGTCCAAATGCTAGAGGTAGACGCCATCCACCCAGAAGATAGCGTCATGACAGAAAAACTCACCCAACAGATGAGAGACGCAGGATACGATATCAACGTATGGACCGTAAACTCCCGCTCTCGCGCTAACGAATTAGTGAACTGGGGAGTAACCGGACTCTTTACCGATTACGCACACCTCATGAGCGATTTCTCGTCATAAACATATGCACCACTAACATCTCTCACATAACGTCTTAAAATCTTCAGGAGACAATAGCCATGTGTACGGCCCTCACCTTTTCCGTCAATGGAGAGACCTATTACGGGAGGAACCTAGACCTAAATTGCGGATTTGGCGAAGAAGTCGTCATAACTCCACGAAACTACACTTTCAACTTCACCGACGGTTCTTCCTCCTCATCGCATTACTGCATGATTGGTATGGCCACCGTTGTGAACAACTACCCTCTATACGCTGAAGCAAGCAACGAAAAAGGTCTCAGCATTGCTGGACTAAATTTTCCGGATAATGCACATTATTTTGAGCCTCACCACGAGAAAACTAATGTTTCACCTTACGAGCTAATTCCTTGGGTTCTTAGCAGATACGCAAGCGTAGATGAGCTAAAAGTTGTGCTGCCAAACCTGAACCTCACCCATATTGCTTTTGCGCAAAATATGCCGTTAGCACCCTTGCATTGGATGGTCAGCGACTCACAACAATCAATAGTTATAGAATCCACCGTTGAAGGGCTAAAATTTTATGATAATCCCTTCGGTGTCCTGACTAATAACCCGCCATTTCCTTACCATCTTGAGAACATCAAAAACTATATTAATCTCACGCCGGAATGGCCTGCCAATAATGTTGCACCAGAACAACCCTTGAACCCTGTGGGTGTTGGCTTCGGCGGTTTTGGACTACCTGGCGACAGCTCACCAGCATCACGGCTCGTCAAAGCTGTTTTCTTGCGATCTAGCACGTTGAATCATCTAAAAATATTGCAAGAAACAGCAGAAAACCAGCAAGAAACAGTGGCTGTAAGCCAGTTCTTCCACATTCTCGATAACGTCGGCATGGTTAAAGGTTCTTGTTTTAATGAGCAAGGAGAATGCGAATATACGGTGTATTCGTCGTGTTGTAACACTTCCCGTGGTATCTACTATTACAAAACATACGACAATAGCTGTATCAATGCTATAGAGATGTCTTCCTGCGATACCGATGGCACAGAGCTCATTCAATACCCTCTTGTGCGGGCTCAAACTATACGTTACGCACACTAACGGTTAAGAAGATACTGGAGGGGGTGAAAAGTATCTAACGATATTTAAGCTTCTCAACAGAATAATGTGGATCCGGGTCACAGGTAACCTTGTACTTTGATGAAGCAAGTTTATTAATACTCTTCACATAATTTTGAGTCTCACCATATGGCGGGATTCCATGATATTCTTCGACGGCTCCTGGGCCTGCGTTATATCCAGCAAAAACAAGATCTTGAAGCTCTTGAGGTGTCTTAGCCAAAGGAGCAAGACGATCTTTCAAATACGCAAGATACTTACCTTGAGCGCGCACTGAATCATGAGGATTAGATATATCGCCCTGACCCCAAATATCCCAAGTATCAGGCGTAAACTGCGCTAACCCCTGAGCGCCGGCATGAGAAGAAACTTCTACTCGCCAATGAGACTCTGTCTCCAACTGAGCCGCAAGAAAACCCGTACGAATACCAGATTCTTCAGAAGCACGCTTAAGATCTTCACGAATCACCGCAGGAGCATACGTCAAATCAGTCTTACCACAATAATCTGTATATGTTGCGGCAAGACCAGCCACACCGCCGGCTAATAAGCCCGCTGAAGCAATAACCTGCCAATGGGCGAGCACACCGGAGAAGATGCGGACCATAAAAGAAGAACGTGAAGTTTTATCTGCAGTCATCGGATACTAGACTAACCTAAAATTCAAGGTAAATCTCTTTAGATACGCTAACCCAAATTATCGTGAGCGTTTCTCCAACGTACGACGAGGAAGAACCACGCCGGAAACAAAACCACCACGAATCAGAACTAGACGCCTATAAAAAGAATAACCCATCGACAACAAGCGCAAACACCACCAGTGCAACACCCACAGACACTTCTCGACCAATAGCCGGAATCTGCTGAGTCGTCTGCTCCACGCTAAACTGCACTTTCTCACCGCGAGACTGAGCCTCAAGAAGCCGAGCACGCCCCCTAACCGACGCCCTCACCGAAAGAACCATTAACGGAATAAAAGCGCAAAACCCTAACACCCCTAAAATCGCCGTCAATGGAGGAAGAGGACGCCCAACATACTCAAAACCAACAGAGACCAATAACGCCAGATTAATAACGCTAATGCGCACCCACGCATAACGATTAAAAACAGCATTGGCAGAACGCACCACAGAAGGACCGCCACCAATCTGCACCGGAAAAAGATACGTCATCGAACCAAGCAGAACCTGCAATAAAAACCCTGCAACAAATATGGGCGTCAAAATGCGCATCTTGACATCAGCAAAAGACGAAGCATTCAACACCAAAAATGACGCCACAACAACCGCAACCAACAACCAGAACACCGCGCACAACACCGAACCAGTAGAATAATCAACCGGCTTTTTGACAGTGCAAGTTTGAACCATCAACACCAGAACCAACCCAATAGCCACAGCATAAAGAACAAACCCAGCCCCCGAAACATAGTGCACACCGATGAATGCACCCAACAAAATGATGAGCACCGACAAGCTCATCATCGCTAAAGCGACCAGTGACCAACGCACCGCCTGCGGGTGCATTCTGGTGCGCAACATCGTCGGCCATAACGTCATCAACGTACCAACAACGGTAATACCCACAAAACCAAGAATATTAATCGCCTCATGAGCAAGAAGTAACTGAGCGTACCCATGACGAAGAACCGGAGGATAGGTCAATAAGGCGCCGCATAAAGCACCAAAAGGAAGGGTCCACGCCGCCACAATATAAAAATAAACAGTAGACCTAAAGCGTGCGGGCAGAGCCTTCTTCAGCTGCCATAGTAAAGAAAAACCATGGCAAGCAAGAACAACGCCGACTGCTAAAGAACCTATAAAAGTCAGTGCAAAGACACTGTTCAGCATCCCCGCAATAATGACAAAAACTGCCACGGTCAGCGCGTAAATACGACGCACCTGCCATAGTCGAGCTGACTCAGGCAAACGATTCTTCAGCAACGCCTCCGTAAAATGCTGACTCCACACCATAATCGACGTTGTAATAAGCCCCAACGTCACAATGTGAACAACAAGCCACGAAAAGGATGGAACCCAAGGTTTTGCAAGAAGCACGAACGGCAAAACTAGCAACCAGAATGTTACTGGCCGACCAATTTTACGATGCCACGTCGCTCGACCTGACGCCTGATCAACAAATTCTTGAGGAATCGGGCGAGCCCCCGTGAGAAAAGTTCGTGCTGGCTGATTACCGTGATGTGTCAACGTCTCATCCTTTATACCCAAAAGTGGTGACTCTACTTGCGATTATAAGGCTCCTAAAAAAATCAGAGCGCAACCTCGAGTAAAAGATGTAGACTAGCCTGCGTGAAATCTTTGCCAGTATCCTTACTTCTTGTTGCCACACTCATCACTCAAGCAATGGGAATGTTCTCGTACACCAATGACTCTATGGGAATTACAGGTCAAGTATTCTTCCCCATTATCTTTATCCTGCTACAAAGCTATCTTGTCATTCGCAATCCTCAAGCTGCCGATAAATATAAAATTGGGCACTTCACCATACTCGGCTTAGCGCTCTTAACTCTCGTGGCAACAGTCGTAGGATTCGCTACAAGTTTCACCAGCTTATACCCCTCACCCTACCTATACTATGCTGCGCTACTGCTACTAGCGATAGAAATCGGCCTTATTATCGCAGCGCTACCACCTAAAGAAAATAAGCCACCTAAACCACCAGCACAAAAGACCCCACACCGTCATGGAAGCACCCGTTTAGTAGCAACTTCAACAAAAAATAACTCCTCAGAAACTACTAAATAACGGTAGTATGTACTCTTTATATCGTTACCTTTAGGAACCAAGAACACCATGAAAATATCAGCCCGAGAAACTTCATCTAATACACACAGGCTACAGTTATGCGCATACGCAGCGTTAGCTGTCGTCTGTATCGGTAACCTCATATATTCGCTGACTATCGGCGGGCTAGACTTTTCGGTGTACCGTTCTGGTGCCATGACCATTTTTCATAATGAAGGCTTCGATAAAGAACTCTACGTCATTGACCTATTGCGTCTTGGACCAGATTTTGCGTTGCCTTTCACCTACCCTCCCTTTGCGGCACTTTTGTTCCTACCCTTTGCGTTCTTACCCCAAAAAGTAGGCATTTTCCTGATGATGATACTCGCCTACGCTGTTGCATGGTGGGTTGCAACCCTTATCTACAACTATGTGCAAAAACGAGGGCGTACCTTACCTCTTCAACACCGCCTCGGCCGATACGGCACCATCGCTTTGCTTGCTGCCATCATCTTGCTTTCAGGCCCTTGGCGTCGTGGGCTAGGGCTCGTTCAGATTAACCCGCTCATTATGCTTCTCGTTCTTTGGGACTTTATCCGCCCAGCTACGCGTATCCCTCGCGGACTATTTATCGGCATAGCCGGTGGTATCAAACTTACCCCTCTGGCTTTTGGGCTTATCCTACTGATGCGCAAAGATTTCAAAGGCATTATGACCTTAGGCGCAAGCTTCCTAACAACTATCATTATTGGTTTCATCTTCCTACCCCAAGAAGCTATCGAATTCTGGACCTCAGCGGTTTCTGACCCCTCCCGTGTCGGAAACACGAACTACCTCGATAACATCTCCATTCAGGGCTGGCTCATGCACTTTGGGCTAAGTTCGGGGATACTACTCAAAGTTTTACACTACGGGCTTATTGCATTGCTCATGGCAGGTACAGCATGGCTTATCTACCGTCTAGAACAACGTCAACTGCTCATCTCACAGATAGCACTCAACGCCTTCTTAATGGTCTCTATCTCTCCCATTAGCTGGTCTCACCACAACACCTGGTTACCGCTACTAGCAATTGCTCTATGGGTGGATGCATTCCCCCTATTTATTGATCAGATGTCCTCAGCCATTCGAATGAGCGCGTTAGTGTTCTCCTGGGTAGGTGTTGTTGGACTTTATATTTCACCGATGTGGATTGGTATCGCTGTACACGGTTCCCTTGACCGTCTGGAAGATATTGCACCGCTAGGGCTTATCCTCTCGGCAATTCCCATTACGGCACTCTTTAGCGCCGTACTGCTTTGGATATACAGTTCTCTAAAAACTACCAATAAGCCACTTGTATAACAGTCCATAACATTAAATTAAAGTGGTGCATTCATGACAGTGAACGCACCATTTTTTGTGCCTCAAATATCTTCAAAGAATATGGCATCGTCGTAAAAGAAAAGGCTGCACTCTCCACACAACCGTAACATTCCAAATCAGCTATATACCCAACTCACATACAATAAAAACCTAAAAACAGAAGAATAACAACCTCGCAATAGGGAACACAACACGCCAATAAAACGCTTTATACTCCCTAAGGCTGATGAAAAAACACACAAGGAAAATTAGGCTAGAAACATGGCAGTAGAACAACAACCTCATCCAGAGAATATCCACATACCCTGGCAACAAAAAAACCAGCAGGAAAACTCACACAAACCAGCACCACAGCAAACACCCCAGCCCGCTGTCGGACAACCTTTTATCTACCACATACCGGTAGAAGAACGTACCCTCGCATACCACCGTCTCTCTCACGCCGACCCCCGTACCCGCTGGTGGTCACCCCTTGCAGAAGGCCTACTCGGCGGACTCTTCTACCTCGGATTCTCCATAGCCCTCGGCATAGCCTTTGCTTCTATCCTCGGACCGCAAAACATCACCCTTAACCTGCAAAGCCTACAAAGCCTTACACTCAAAGACCCCCTCATCTTTGCGTTAGTCTTCGGCTCTATCGCGCTTCTTTATCCCTCCATGTTCTTAGCACGGCTCGTAACCGGACCAAAACCTTGGGGGCTAGTACATTCCGTCTACGGAAAAATCCGTTGGAGCTGGATGGGCTTCTGCTTCGCTATCGCCATCATCGGATACATCGTACTGCCCATGCTCATCAACGCATTAGGCGAAAGCGTCCAAGCCCCAGACGTTGAATCTCCTGGTAAAAACTTTGTATGGCTCCTTCTCCTCATCTTTACGATTACCCCCATCCAATGCTACGCAGAAGAACTTGTCTTCCGTGGCTACCTCATGCAAACCCTCGGACGCTGGATACGCAACCCCATCATCGTGATTACGCTCCCCGCCGTGCTCTTCATGTTCGGTCACGCATACGATTTTTGGGCGCAAATGTCCGTGCTCACCATGGGCCTAGCTGCCGGATTCATGACATGGAAAACTGGTGGTCTTGAAGCAGGCATCGCGCTACACGTCGTCAACAACCTTTGGGTTATGTTCATGGGAAGCCTAGGGATAGCTGACCCCTTCGCTCAACAAGGCTCCACCGCAGGAGACTTCCTCGGAACCTTGATCATACAACTCATTATCGTGCTCATTGTGATACTCTCAGCACGCAAAATGGGTATCCACAATACACAAACATTCAGCGTTGCTATGACTCACGGAAAATCTATCCCACGATAGATCTTCCTCTGAGAACAACGGGCAAGATCCTCTCTGAAGTATTAGTAGTTATAGGATAGAACCATGACTGTTGATGCTCGTACAAATATAGATGATCTTGCCCGTTTTGTTGCTGCTTCACCAACTAGCTTCCATGCCGTTGAACAAGTTGCCTCACGCCTTAAAAAAGCTGGTTTCTGCGAACTCTCAGAGCAAGAAACCTGGCCAGAAAACACTGCAACAGGGCGATTCTTCGTCATCAGAGATGGCGCCATCATTGCTTGGGCTGGCGGACAAAAGACACAACGTAGCCAATACCGTATTCTAGGCGCTCACACAGACTCACCTAGCTTCAAAGTTAAGCCGCAGTCTTCGGTGTCAACACTAGGTTGGAACCAAGTCGGCGTTGAAGTCTACGGTGGTGCACTTCTGAACTCTTGGCTTGATAGGGAACTCCGTCTAGCTGGACGTCTAACCGTCAAAGACGGTTCCTCCATCCGAAATGTTCTCGTCTCAACCGGTGCGATGGCACGTATTCCACAGCTAGCCATACACCTTGATAGAGACGTTAACCAAGGACTGCAACTCAACAAACAACAGAACCTTTACCCCGTATGGGGAACCGATAAAACCGAGAATGATGTCCTCGGCTACCTCGTAGAACACGGCACAGAGGAAGACATCGCTACAGAAGATATCCTTGGCTACGATTTACTTTTTGCTGACTACCAACACCCTGAAACCTTTGGTGTCAACAAAGAATTCCTCGCATCTGGACGTTTAGATAACCTATCTTCTGTGCATGCAGGATTATGCGCACTCGAACGTTACGTAACCGCTGGGTACGACGAAACAGCTGAACATACCGTCATGCTGGCAGCGTTTGACCATGAAGAAATCGGTTCAGAAACACGTTCTGGTGCTGCGGGCCCCTTCTTAGAGGACGTCATTAAACGTATTTCACAGACACGTGAAGAAACTCAGGAAGAATATCTGCGCTCTATCGCAAACTCAGTGTGTCTATCTTCTGACGCTGGGCATCTCGTCCACCCAAACTATAGCGGACATCACGACACTCAGGTGCGACCTCAACCAGGGCACGGGCCACTTCTCAAAATCAATGCTAACCAACGGTATGCAACAGACTCCATCGGTGCCGGTATTTTCGCGTTAGCTTGCCGTCACGCAGAAGTGCCTTATCAGGAATTTGTTTCGAATAATAATGTTCCTTGTGGAAGCACTATCGGGCCTATTACGGCAACCCGTCTAGGTATCCGAACCGTCGACGTGGGAATTGGCTTGCTCTCTATGCATTCTGCTCGAGAAATGTGCCATATAGATGATATGGCATATATGACACGAGCTATTGAAGGGTTCTATACTCTTCCAACTCTCTAACTCACACTGACCAGTTACGCCCGCATCATAGCTATTAGTTGTGCGGGCGTAACTTTTGCCCAGAGCGTTCTTCAATCAAATGTGCAAGATACGGCCACTGCCCAAACCCGTCAGGCGTATCTAAATGACCTCCATCTTTGACGAACTCTAAAGTTGTTCCCCAACGTTGGGCAAACTCTTTGGAGCGTTCGATGGTGGTGTTGGGGTCATTGGTTGAAGCAATGATATGGAGAGGTAAGGGGAGTTTTCCGCTAGGTAATGGTGATTGGGCTTTAATGTCGGGGTATAGGGTTGCAGATTCTACATCGGCAGGAGCGACAAGGATACCGCCAAAGACAGGGGCACTATGGGTTTCTTGCCCGTATTCTTCTGCCCATTGGGCGATAAGTGCACCACCACAGCTATGACCAATGAGGAATAATGGCTCTGCGATATGAGTGATGGTGTGGTGAAGTCGTTGTAACCACTGTTCTCGGATAGGGTGTGCCCAGTCGTCTTGTTCTACTGTGATGAAGTCTTGGTACGTTTCTGAGAGCCACCGGCTCCAGTGCCCCGGTGTGCAGTTCATATATCCGGGAACGAGTAGAAATTTCATCATTATTCTTCCGACAGCCAGTAATACGGGACCAGTATTTTAGAGATGACGTGATGTCATCACTAACGGTTTAACACCATTCTATGAAACCAGATTTTTCTGATGTGTACAGAGCGGTTCTTTTTATGTTCATATCGTTGTAGATTAAATAAAAATTAAGTTTTGTTGAGTTTGAGTCATTATTTTGCTGGTGGAGTGGGTGTTCTGATTGTCGTTTAAAAGCTGGCTGGTTCGGTCTGGTGTTGTGCTCTGTATTGGTTCTTTAGCGTGCGGGTGTTCGACAATTCTTCCTTCACCACCATCGGCATCTTCTACTGCTGTTAGTTCTTCGTCGCTGACTGATACTAACGAGTCTGGTCTGACGGTAGAGGAACAAAAGAAAGTTGATGCTGGTGAGTATGTTGCGGCTTCTGTGAAGCATCGTGCGTTTAATGTGCCGAAGCCTGTTTTTCCTGAGGCTGCTCGTGAAGAGACTTTAGAAGGTGCTGAGGCTTTTATTCGGTATTGGGTTGAGGAACGTAATTATGCTTCGAGTACGGGGGATGTGGATGATATTTCTCGTATTACTGCACCGGATAATGATTATGAGCAGGACTTTTATCGGGATCTTCGGAGATGGTATAGCAAACGTGAATGGTTAGTTGGACTTACTATGAAAGTAGATTTTGAAGATAACGATTTTGTTTTAGGACAGGATGGCTTTTATCGTTTCTTGGTTCGCCCATCTGTTAGCGAATCCAAATATTGTAAAAATATTGATTACTGTGCCAGAGATAGCGGCGATATGTTTCGTGGTAAGCCAGGTATCGTTGGACTCTACTACGATGAGGGGTGGGTCTTTGGGCAGCTGATTGGGGTAGAAGGCATTAACTATGAAGAATAAGAAACCTTGTCAATATAAGGGTTTAGGTAGACAACATTATCTAACACCTACCAAATAAAAAGAATCGTTTTTATAACCAATCTTTACGCTTAAATAACCCCCACAAAAACATGGATATACCAAACATTAGTGCAAGAGAAAACGGGTAACCATACTTCCAATGAAGCTCTGGCATGTTATCAAAGTTCATGCCATAGATAGCTCCGATAATCGTTGGAGCAACAAGAATTGCCGCCCACGCTGAGATTCTCTTCATATCATCGTTTTGTCGTTCTGCGACAAGGGTACTATTGACCTCTAAAGCGTTTTGTAACGAGTTGCGTAAATCGTCAAGACGTTCATTGACAAGAATGGCGTGGTCGTGCACGTCTCGGAAACGGCGAAGAATTTCTAACTGTTCTTCAGAATCATCACGGTATCGGAGCATTCTGAGCCTGCCCATTAACAGGTCAAGAATTGTTGTCATAGGTTTACATGCACGTTTAAAGTCTGCAACCTCGTTGAGTAGTTCATAAATACGTTGTGAGATTTTAGAAGAATCTACATCTTCACGTGAGAAGAGACTGTCTTCAATTTCGTCACCATCATTCTCTAAACCATCAATAACAGGGGTGTAACCATCAACTACGGCGTCAAGAATGAGGTGCATCATGTCCCATGAGCTGTCTTGCCCACCCATTTGCCCTGCAATTTGAGCGAAGAGCTGACGAATATCCTGCTCTTCTCGTAGGTAGTCTTTGATGATACTGACAAGAAAATTTGGCCCCATGAATAAGTGAATTTCACCGAGTCGAATCTCTTCTTCACGGTCACGGTACACTGCCGGTCGTAACACCAAAAAATAGCTGTCGCCATAACGGTCAATTTTGGCTCGTTGATGACCTTCCATCGAGTCTTCTACTGCGAGCTCATTCATCCCAAATTTTTCAACGAGACTTCGCATCTCTTCAACGCTGGGATCTCTCATTCCAATAAACGCTACAGACTCTGGCTGTTCACGTAATAGTGAATGCGTGTTCTCTAAAGAATCGCTACTAGTTGAAGAACCGTCGGGCAGGTTGATGGTGTTGACGAGAATAGGCATAGCAACAATCGTAAAGCTTCTGTAGATATTGTTTTGGAGTGATACGCTAGTTTGTCGGTGTTTTTGCCGACAGTTACTCCTCTGATAGAAAGAAAAGATGCAAGAGAACGTTCTTCGTATGCCCGGCATGGTTCCTATTCTTGCCACCTTTGCTGCCGTGATGAGTAGCTTATCAATACTTCTTCCGGCGTCTCCTGCATGGGTTACTGCTGGAGGTGCTGGTGCTTCTGGGGCGGGCTTAGTAACAGCAACGCTCATGGGTGTTACTGTTCTGACTCAGCTGGTTGCTGTGCGCAGAATGCTGACCTATATCGGCTGGCCCGTCACAGTGTGTGCAGGCACTTTATTCATGGGACTCCCTTCACCATTACAGGCTCTTAGCTCAGACCTATGGGTGGTTCTTTTAAGTTCTGCTTTGCGCGGTATTGGTTTTGGTATTGTGACGGTGTGCGGCTCAACAGCGTTGTCTATCCTGATTCCTAGCCATCGCCGAGGGACTGCTGTTGGCTTATATGGTTTAGCTGCCGCTATTCCGCAAGTTATTTTTACTCCTCTTGCGCCGTGGCTTATTGAGGTTCTTGGGTACGGTTTTGTGCTCAGCAGTGGGCTCATCGCGGTTGCGGGTGCACCTTTTGCATGGAAGTTAGGTCGTCTGGTAGAGGAGCATACTTCTGCTGAGCCTTCTGTAGAAGGTGTAGATGGTCTTGGTTCAGTGATTCTTAGAATCTGGCCGGCTCTTTTGACCTTGACGTTAATTACTGCCGCTGGCGGAGCATTCTTTACGTTTGCAACTGAACTGGGATATACGCCGGCACTGGCAACATTGGCGTTGTTATGTTTGACGGCGGTGGGGGTTCCAACCCGTTTATACGGTGGTTCTTTGACTGACCGTTGGGGAACACGTATTTTGATGACCCCTATTTTGGGTGCTTCTTCGGTGGGTATTGCTGGTATCGGTATTTCTGCAGGCATGGAAGAAGGTTCTTCTCGTGCCACAGTTTTTATTGTCTCCACCGTTATTTTAGGTATCGGTTATGGGTTCTTACAGAGTGTTTCTATGGTGCGTGCCTTGGCAGATGCTGGGTCTAAAAATGGTGCTGGTGCGGCTGTGCTATGGAACTCAAACTTTGATATTGGTACGGGGTTAGGCGGTTTAGCTGTTGGTGCGATGGCACAAGTAGCTGGTTTCCCCGTTGCTTGGTGGATTTGGGCGGTACTCGTCTTAGCTGGTGCCGTGGTGATGGGACTTGGTGATATGAAGAGTTCCGGTTCGCGTCGTTCATAAGGTCGTTGTTAATATGCCAAAGGGTGGCGTGTTGTTCCGTGAGAAATGGGGAACAGCACACCACCCTTTGACATAGTGGACGGAATATTAGTCGTTGTCGATAAGATCTCGGACGACGATGGTGTTATCGCGGTCGGGTCCAACACCGATGGCAGAGATACGGCAACCAGAAATTTCTTCAAGTTTTTCGACGTATTTGCGGGCGTTCTCGGGGAGGTCTTCGAGGGTTTTTGCTCCGGTGATGTCTTCATTCCAGCCATCAAAATATTCGAAAATGGGTTTTGCGTGGTGGAATTCAGATTGTGTCATGGGCATTTCGTCGTGGCGTACTCCGTCGACGTCGTAGGCGACGCAGACAGGAATTTTTTCGAGACCGGTAAGCACATCCAATTTGGTGATGAACAAATCGGTAAACCCGTTAATGCGCACAGCTTGGCGTGCGAGAACGGCATCGTACCAGCCGCAGCGGCGAGGACGTCCGGTGTTAACACCGAATTCTCCGCCGGTGGTTCGGAGGAAGTCTCCCATTTCGTCAAAGAGCTCGGTGGGGAAGGGGCCCGCACCCACACGAGTGGTGTAGGCCTTTTGGATTCCGATAACTCGTGAAATGCGAGTGGGCCCGACTCCTGAACCGACTGATGCTCCGCCGGCGGTGGGGTTTGAGGAGGTGACGAAGGGGTATGTTCCGTGGTCTACGTCGAGGAAGGTCGCTTGTCCACCTTCCATGAGGAGGGTTTTACCTTCGTCGAGTGCGTTGTTGAGTAGTTGGGTGGATTCAACAATCATGGGCTTGAGCCGGTCTGCGTATTGCATGAAGTACTCGACGATTTCTTCAACTTCTACGTGTCGGCGGTTGTAGACCTTGACGAGGAGTTCATTTTTTTGGCGGAGTGCGCCTTCAACTTTTTGACGCAGGATGGATTCGTCGAGGATGTCTTGTACGCGGATGCCGAGGCGTCCTACTTTATCCATATAGGTGGGGCCGATTCCTCGTCCGGTGGTGCCGATGGCTCGTTTGCCGAGGAAGCGTTCGGTTACCTTGTCCATGGTCTGGTGGTAGGGTGCAACGAGGTGTGCATTTGCGGATATTTTGAGTTTTGAGGTGTCTGCTCCGCGCGCTTCGAGTCCGTCAATTTCTTCGAAGAGTGCTTCGGGGTTGATGACGACGCCGTTTCCGATGACGGGGGTTGCGTTTTCAGAGAGGATACCGGCGGGTAGGAGTTTTAGCTCGAATTTCTGACCGTTAACGACGACGGTGTGTCCGGCGTTGTTTCCTCCGTTGGGTTTGACGACGTAGTCGACTCTTCCGCCGAGGAGGTCAGTTGCTTTACCTTTACCTTCGTCGCCCCATTGAGCGCCGACGATAACTATTGCTGGCATATTGGGTCATGCTCCTTTGAGTGCTTCACCGTTCGGATTTCACGAACAGTGCGGTGTGTGCTGTCCATAGTGTAGTGGCGTTGTGTTTCTCAAAGTGTTTTGAGGGTTGTTAGCTTTTTGATACGGCTCAGAAAACACACCATGTACTAGAATACAGTGATTTATTCGGCTGGCTATAGCTTTGTGGTGCGACTGTGTGTATTCGGTGGTGGCGTGTTAGTCAGTTTGCTTCTGATGGTGTTTGTTTTGGGTGGTGTTGGCATGAGGTCATTTCTACCCAAAATTCCATATTGTGGAATTACTAGGCGTTTTAATAGGCAATTAACTGTTTCTTACTTGACCTGCACCGTAATGCTAGGGAACATGAGTGTTACGTGTCACTCGCGTAATGTTGAATTCACAGGAGTTTTCTATGAAAAACCACCCTTTCGGTAGGAAAGTGGCTCGCTCATGTATAGCTACTGTTGCCGGAGTCAGCATGGCAGTATCCATGCTCCCCGGCGCACAGGCAGTTATTACTGAGTCCAATAGCCAACCGCCTATCACTAACTTGAAGGATGCAGCAAACGAAGTTTTGTCTGAATCCATGAAAAAAGCTGAAGGAAAAATTGCAGCTTTTGTTCAGTTCAAAGGCCAAGGCGCATTCGAACTAACACAGCCCGCTGAAGTTCTCAACGGCGATAAAGCACCGGTAGAAGCTAAAGGTCGCGTGCAGTCAATTGCCTCTGCCGTTGAATCTCAAGGGCAATCTGTCGCTCAGAACTCTGACGCAACATTGCTTTACACCACTCATAACACTGTTCGTGGTGCAGCTATTCTTGGTGACGCTGAAGCTATTCGACAGCTTGCAAAACGTAAAGACGTTGAGCGCATTACTCCTATTACCCAGAAATTCCCTGCAAACTCTGTTTCTGACGTAGACACTAAAGCACTGGCTTCATGGGTTAACACCGGAAAAACAGGTAAAGATGTCACCATCGCTGTGATTGATACCGGTATTGACTACACCCACACTGATTTTGGTGGACCTGGTACTGAGGAAGCGTACCAAAAAGCAAAGAACGCAACATCTTTGCCTTCTAGCCGTTCTGGTTTGTATAACCCTCAAAAATTTGTGGGTGGATATGACTTCGCTGGTGACGACTACGATGCTTCATCCCCAGCAACTAGCATCCCTAAACCAGATAACAACCCTATCGACTGTAAAGCAGCTGGACACGGAACCCACGTAGCAGGTACTGCTGCCGGTTACGGTGTTAACGCTGATGGTGAAACCTTCCAAGGCGATTACAACAAGCTCACCGCAGACGAAGTTCACAACATGCAAATTGGCCCTGGTTCTGCACCAGAAGCAAAGCTTGTTGGTCTACGCGTCTTTGGCTGTGAAGGTAGCACCAACCTCACAGGGCAAGCTCTTGACCGTGTTCTTGACCCAAATGGTGACGGTAACTTTGACGACATGGCACAAGTTGTCAACATGTCTCTAGGTTCTGATTACGGCCCCATCGACGACCCCGAAAATGCAATTGTTGAAGCACTAACCCGCGCTGGTGTGCTCTCTGTTATTGCAGCTGGAAACTCCGACGACGTATACGCTATTGGTGGTAACCCCGGAAACGCTCCAAGCTCATTGACCGTAGCAAACTCTGTAGGGTCTATCGCTCACGGAGATAAGATTGTCGCTACGGTAGGTTCTTCCGAACCAATGGATCTCATCGGTGATTACAGCGTAAACTTCGATTACGATGCAGCTGACCCTGATGAATTGATGGGCGAGGTCGTTATGGCTCCCGCCGATAATCGTTTTGGTTGCAACCCATTCAACGGCGTAGATTTTGCTGGTAAATGGGTCTGGATTGACTGGGAAGATGAGCCAGGCTCCTTCCCCTGTGGTTCTGCAACACGTTTCAACAATATTGAAGCTGCTGGCGGTAAGGGCGTTGTTCTCGCTGGTGCTGTAGAAGCAGAAAATGCTGGCATCGCTGGTAACCGCACTATCCCCGGCGTACGTTTGAACAAGTCTAGTGCAGCGAAAGTTCGCGATGCGGCTGCAGCAGGAACTCTCAAAATTCAGGTTAATCCTGAATGGCGTGGCGCTATGCAGTTCGAATCTGGCAACTTTGACACTTTGAACACAAGCTCCTCCCGTGGCGACCACGGAAGCTACGGAAACGTTAAACCAGATGTTGCTGCACCTGGTACGAGCATTGTCTCTGCTGGTGTTGGCCTCGGAAATGGTTCACTGACCATGAGTGGTACATCTATGGCGACCCCTCACGTTGCAGGTATTGCTGCTTTGGTGATGGAAGCTCACAAAGATTACACTCCTGCTGAGGTTAAGAGCACTATCATGAACACCGCTACTCATGATGTTCGTGATAGCGAAGGAAACATTTACTCTGTTGAACGTACCGGTAGCGGCCGTGTTGACGCGCTTGCTGCTGTTAATAACAACGTTTTGGTTTATAACACCGATTCACCTCAGCAGGTTTCTGTATCCTTCGGTGTTGTTGAGATTACTGATGACACCGCAACTTTTGCACGTAAGCTCACCGTCGAAAATAAATCTGACGCTCAGCGCACGTTCGAAGTTTCTTATGAGCCAAGCGTTGATATGCCCGGTGTTGAGTTCACATACCCATCGTCTGTCACCGTTGGTGCAGGTCAAAAGACTGACATCGTCATCACCGCTCACATTGACCGTGACAGCATGGAAAAAACTTTCGACAAGGCAACTGTTGAAAAACAGCTTGGAGAATATGCTCGCCAGTTCATCGCTTCTGATTCTGGACGTCTTGACCTACATGATGCGCACTCGAAGCTTCGTGTACCACTACACATTGCTCCTAAGCCTTCTTCTACCTTGAAGGTTGATGGCGAGAACATCGACTTTGGTCGTTCTCTTAACAAGGAACTTTCTCTGAGCGGTAAGAACCTTGATTTGAACGGTTACCGTGCTGGTCTTGGCGCTTTTGAACTTGGCTACAGCAGTGGACGTATTCACACCGGTGACCTCAACGGCCCAACGATGCAGTCTGCAGACTTGCAGTACATTGGTACATCCTCTAACCTTCCACAAATCCTCGCTGAGGGTGGAGACACAAGCCAAGCAATGCTAGGTATTGGAATCTCTACATGGGGAACTTGGGATTCGTTGACTCCTTCTGACGCATCATTTGAAGTTTCCATCGACACCAATGGTGACGGTACCACCGATTACACCGCGTACACCTTCATGGCGAAGGGCCTTGACTACCCGCTAGTAGCACTTCGTGGACCTAATGAAGCAGGCGCAATTGATGTCCTTGACATCCAGCCCGTAAACGGCGCATTCGGTGACCTCGATACGAATACCATGGACAGCAATACTCTTGTCTTGCCCATCAGTTTGGCAGCATTGGGTATTGACGGTTCTGCTCCGGTAACTATCAATTACCAGGTTACGGCTATGAGTAAGTACCTCAGCAGTGTTGATCCTGAAACAGGAGATAGCACCCCTGTTGAGGTGAGCGATGTGATTACCTACAACCCTGTAGCACCTGAGCTATGGTTTAGCTCTGAAGATTACCTCACCCCTGTTCTTTTTGAGGCGGGAGATAAACTTCAGGCACACCGTAACGGAACTAACGAGGACGTTAAAGCTCTCTTCATCTTCACCCACAACGCAACCGGTAACCTCTCCGGTATTAAGAAGGGTGTTCATGGAGACCGTACACAGGTTCTCGCAGTATCTGCAGAAGAGCCCATTAACGCTTATGATCCTCACTTCACGGACGTAGATCCAAGCCACCCCTTCTATGAAGAAATTTCATGGTTGGCGCAACGCGGTATTACTCGTGGTTGGCCAGATGGCACCTTCCGTCCTTTCACTCCTGTGAATCGTGACCAGATGGCAGCGTTCTTCTACCGCATGGCAGGATCCCCTCAGTACACTGCACCAAGTGTTTCCCCCTTCAAAGACGTTCCTACGGACTACGTCTTCTACAAGGAGATTGCATGGATGCATGAACAGGGCATTACTCGTGGTTGGCCAGATGGCACCTTCCGCCCCATGACTCCTGTGAACCGTGACCAGATGGCAGCGTTCTTCTACCGCATGGCAGGATCCCCAGAGTACACTGCACCAAGCGTTTCTGCTTTCAGTGACCTCTCCACGGATTACATCTTCTACAAGGAGATTGCATGGATGGAAGAACAAGGCATTACTCGCGGCTGGCCAGATGGCACCTTCCGTGCCCTCTCACCAGTGAATCGTGACCAGATGGCAGCGTTTATCTACCGTTACGATCGTGGAGTTCTCTCCGGACGCTAAAACAATCTGTGGAATATCATTCCACTAGATGACAAGAGTCCTTGTTGGTGGCGCTTATATGCGCCACCAACAAGGACTCTTTTGCTTAAGGAATATTTAGGAGAATTAGTAGAACTGGTTACAGAAATTATTTAAGAACACGAATCTGTAGAGGATACTCATAGATAGTGCCTCGGTGAGCGGCAAGAGCACCAATGGTATGGAAAATCAGCAGCATCAAAGAGGTAACTATTAATGTAATGAGCAACATAAAAATGGCTATTCCGAAGGTGAGAAATGACAGAATAATTGCCACAATATTGATGCTTATCAGTGTGAGATTGAAGTTAAAAGCGCGGGCTGCAGATGCTGAAGCGAACCCATAGTCTGGTTTGTCTTGATAGATAAACCAGATGATAAGAGGAGAAAAGATACTGAGAGTGCCGGCAGAGAGAAAAAGAAAAATAATAGGAAGAACATGCGATAAAACGGCAATGCTTCGTTCTTTATCGCTGATTTTTACACCTGAAGCATTATAAAAATTCCCTGAACCGTGTGGCGCCTGATGCGCGTAGTTGCCATAAAAATCCATGGGTGCTGTTGTGTCGGTTGGAGGGGCCGACTCGGAGGAGTGCTGGTTGCTCATAGTGTTGCTCTTTCTCATGAGAATCTGAGAGTTTTCGATGATAACCATGGTAGCTATCTCATCATGAGGGTGGGGGGAGCTGCAGAATAAATCATCCTTTAGGAGGATAAACCCCTATGGTTGGGATAGGCGCACGAGTACGATAGGGACTATGCGCGATATACAAGCAAAAATTATTGAACAGATGGGCGTCAAACCCAGCATTAACCCTGCAGAAGAGATTCGCCAACGAGTGCAATTTCTTTGTGATTACCTCAAAGCAAGTCATACTCGGGGCTTTGTCTTAGGTATTAGCGGTGGCGTAGATTCTACCCTTGCTGGAAGACTATGCCAGCTCGCTGTCGAAAAACTAGCAGAAGAAGGAACTCCCGCAGAATTTATTGCGGTACGACTTCCATATAAGGTGCAATTTGATGAAGCTGATGCTCAACAAGCCTTAGAGTTTATTCAACCTCAGCAGAGCATCACCTACAATATTGCTCCCGCAGTAGATGGCTTTACTCAAGAGTTTGCTCATGCGTTAGGGGAGAACTCCTCCGATTTTAATAAGGGAAATATCAAGGCTCGCTCACGCATGATTGCCCAATATGCTCTCGCCGGCCAGAAAAATCTTTTAGTAGTTGGAACAGACCATGCCGCCGAATCTATCACGGGATTTTTCACAAAGTTTGGTGACGGCGGCGCTGATATCCTTCCTTTATACGGTCTGAATAAACGTCAGAACCGCGAATTACTTAAAGAATTAGGTGCACAGAAGCGTCTGTGGGAGAAAGTACCCACTGCAGATTTGCTCGACGGAGTGCCTGGACGTGCCGACGAAGATGAACTCGGACTAAGCTACGACGATATTGATGACTACCTTGAAGGAAAAACGGTCTCTGACGCTGTAGCACAGAACCTTGAACAGCGTTTTATGCGCACTCGTCATAAGAGAACTATCCCTGTCACGATCTTTGATACGTGGTACCAAGATTAGTTAAGGCTAGCCGCGTCGAAGGCAGAACATCATCATAACGTCAAGGAGGTGGGGTTGCTCAGTAGTATTTTCAGCAACCCCACCTTTCTTGATGGGCAGGGAATAATTTTCTAGATTGTACTGTTTGACATATCAGATGATTGTTACCCTCATCTATGCGAAAACCCTCCATTGAACACAAGGACAGCTGTGGGACAATTACACCACGAAACACACTCTACTCATCAGCTCAAGAATGCTATTGAGTTTCGTAACGTCACCAAAAAATACGGTGAGGTTACCGCTATTAACAATCTCAATTTAAGTATTCCTGAAGGAAAAATCACGGTTTTTGTTGGCCCCTCTGGCTGTGGAAAAACTACATCATTGCGCATGATTAACCGCATGATTGAGCCAACCCAAGGAGAGATTCTTGTTCATGGCGAACCAAACCACAGTATCCGTGACTATCAGCTACGTCGTTCTATGGGATATGTGTTGCAACAGGCAGGGCTGATGCCTCATCGAACTATCGTCGATAACATTGCAACAGTTCCGCGCCTTAACGGTATGCGTCGTTCGCTTGCTCGCACAAAAGCGTGTGAGCTCATGGACACGGTGGGCTTAGACCGTTCTTTAGCGAAAAGATACCCTTCAGAACTTTCTGGCGGTCAAGCGCAACGCGTTGGTGTTGCTCGTGCATTAGCAAATGATTCTTCCATCCTTTTGATGGACGAACCGTTTTCTGCTGTAGATCCGGTGGTGCGTAAAGATCTTCAAGATGAGTTATTGAGGCTTCAAAAGACCTTGAATAGAACCATCATCTTTGTAACGCATGATATTGATGAGGCAATTCTTCTTGGCGATTATATTGCTGTGTTTTCTGCAGGGGAGTTAGCGCAAGTTGGTTCTCCAGAGGAAATTCTTCGCGAACCAGCTAATGATTTTGTGGCTTCCTTTATTGGGCGTGACCGTGGCATGCGACGGTTAACCTTCGCCTCAGGAGAGGGGCTCAAAGTGTACCCTCTCGATAGTCTCAATACCCCATGGCAGCGGTGGAAACTTAACGTTGAGGACGGAAAACCCGCCGGATGGTTTATCGACAACAGACTTGTTGCAGGCGGTTCGCTGTATCGTGAAGGTGGTAACTTACGTGACGCTTTAGATTCTGTTCTTTCTTCACCTTCAGGTTGGGGCGTCGTTGTTGATGGCGAAGGCTACGTTAAAGGTCTTCTAAACTCTGATGATGTTCTTGACGCTACAGAGGCAGAACGCCACCGACGCTATGGGGTGAGTGTGTGAGCTGGCTGATTTCTAACAGCACTTATGTGTTACACCTGCTAGTCTTACATCTTCTTCAATCGGTGATTCCGGTTATTGCCGGAACTCTTATAGCCATTCCTTTAGCTCGTCTTGCTTTAGGTCGTCGTCGAGATGGACGTTCCACAGAAAAGAGCACTCGTTGGGGGAAGGTTCGACGTTCATCGGTCGTCAACTTTGCTGCGTTACTATATACCATTCCTTCTCTTGCACTTTTTGTGGTGATGCCGTTGATTTTGGGCACTTCTATCACATCAGTGCTTAACGTCTACGTGGCATTGACGTTATACGTTATCGCGATGATGGTGCGTTCGGCTGTCGATGCTTTTGAATCAGTGTCTCCGGTAACCCTTGAAGCTGCTACTGCTGTGGGTTATCGTCCTATATCTCGTTTCTGGTTCGTAGAATTACCACTTGCTATTCCGGTGATGATGGCTGGTTTACGTGTTGCTTTAGTATCAAATATTTCCATGGTTTCGGTGGGAGCTATTATCGGTATTCAGTCTTTAGGAACGTTATTTACCGACGGTTTACGTCGTGACTTACCAGCTGAAATTTGGACAGGAATTATTGGAACTCTTCTTTTGGCTCTTGTCTTGGACCGTTTATTAGCTAGCGCAGGCGCACTGCTGACACGGTGGAGGAAGCTATGAATATTTTTGATAAAACGTGGGCATGGTTTACTGCTGAGGGTGCGTGGACAGCTCCTGGCGGTATTTGGCAGCGCATCATTGAGCACCTGAGCTATTCGGGGATTATTCTGCTCATTGCTGCGATTATCGCCATACCGTTAGGTTTGTGGGTCGGTCATACCGGTAAGGGAGAGTCTCTTATCGTTGGGATAACTGGCGCTTTACGTTCTTTGCCGACTCTTGGTTTGTTGACGTTATTTGCATTGTGGCTTGGTATTGGTTTTACTGCTCCGGCGTTGGCTCTGATTCTTCTTGCGTTGGCTCCTCTACTGGCGGGAACCTATGCCGGTATTTCTTCTGTGGACGCTACAACAGTGGACGCTGCTCGTGCCCAAGGTCTTACAGAATGGCAGATTCTGTGGCGGGTTGAGGTGCCACTGGCATTACCCGTAATTTTTGGTGGTATTCGTAACGCCACGTTGCAGGTAATCGCTACGGTTACGGTGATGGCTTATATCAATCTTGGCGGGTTAGGGCGATACCTCATTGATGGTTTAGCTGTTCGAGATTACACCCGTATGGTTGCCGCCGTAGTTCTTGTTGCTGCTTTAGCGTTTCTTGTCGATATTCTGTTGAGCTTGGTGCAACGGCTCGTTACTTCTTCTCATATTCGTTAGGACTTTGTTGATATGACTTCTTCTCTTTCTCGCCGAAAAATATTTGGTCTTGCTGGTGTGGGTGTTACCTCGTTGGCGCTTTCTTCGTGCGGGCTTTCTGGAAATACTGCTTTTGGTACTGCTAGCCCATCTGAGACTATTGTGGTCGGTTCAGCAGATTTTACAGAGTCTCAGATTATTGCTCAGATTTATGCAAGTGCCCTTAACCTTCGTGGACTATCGGCTCAGACACAACCAGCAATTGGTGCACGTGAGGCGTACCTTGGTGCTTTAGAAGAAGGAACTATTAGTGTTGTTCCCGACTATTCGGGTAACCTTCTTTTATATTTTGATGCTCAAACGTCTGCAACATCTCCAGAAGAGATACTTCAAGCGTTGCCTAAGGCTTTGCCTTCTTCTTTAGCCGTTTTACAGGCTTCGCCGGCAGAAGATAAAGATACTCTGGTGGTAACAGAGCAGACCGCTCAAAAATATGGGATTCGTTCTCTTGCTGACCTCGCTCAACATCAAGATCAGCTCTCGATTGGTGCTCCTCCAGAGTTCTCTGAACGTTCTTATGGGTTAGCTGGTATGAAAGAAAAATATGGTTTCACTCCCGCCTCGTTTAACCCTATTAACGATGGTGGTGGTCCGTTAACCGTTCAAGCGTTATTAGATAATCAAGTGCAGGTTGCTAATATTTTTTCCACCGATCCGGCAATTGCTCAGAATAATTTTGTGGTTCTTGATGACCCCAAAAATAATTTCTTAGCTCAACAAGTGATACCCGTTATTAACGCTCAACATGTTTCGTACGCTGCAGCGCAAGTTCTTGATGAAGTGTCTGCACTGTTGACGACGGACGACTTAATTCATCTAAATAGTCGAGTCTCTGGGCAGGAGAAAGCAAACCCTTCACAAGTGGCTCAAGAGTGGGTGGAAGAACACTTCTCCTCGAAGAAGAACGATTAGTGTTCTTTATCTGCTGAGTGCGAGTAAAGAAGCACGAGAGCTTGATAGGGTTCAAGAGTAATTGTTGATTGGGTAAGCTGTGGTTCTTCTTCACGGTTATTGAGTAGTATCTGCGCGTGAGAGAACTCTTCAGGTACGCTAATGGTGCTGTTTTTGCCGTAGAAATTGGTGAGTACAAGCATACGATGTTTGTGGTCTTCACGGAAGAATGCGTAAATGTCTGGGTGCTCTAATTGATAGGGGGCATACGTTCCGCGGGCAATAACCGCGTATTGTTTACGCAGTTGAATGAGCTTCCGATAATAGGGAAGGATTCTTCCATCACGTTCTTCTTGAGCAACATTAATTTGCTGTGCGTGGGTGGGCATGAGCCACGGTTGTACGTCGCTAAAACCACCATAGGTGCTGTGATCCCACGCCATAGGTACGCGTGAGTTATCTCTTGCCTTGGTACGAACAATGTTGAAGGCTTCCACGTCGCTGAGTCCTTGTTCTCGTAGGCTCTGATAGGCGTGGTGTGCTTCAACATCTACATATTGGTTTATCTGGGAGTATGTTGGATCGACCATTCCGATTTCTTCACCTTGGTAGATATAAGGTGTGCCTCGAAGCATGTGCGTTACGGTCGCTAACATAGTGGCAGATTCTTGGCGGTACTGTTGTGCATCACCAAAACGGTTGAGTGCTCTGGGCTGGTCATGGTTGTTGAAGAAGAGAGCATTCCAGCCCCCACCATCTTGCATGCGAAGAGCCCACTCGTTGAGAGTTTCTTTGAGCAACGCAAAATCAAAACGAGTGTTAGTCCACTTTTGTCCTTTGTCGTAGTCCACTTTGAGGTGGTGGAAGCTAAAGACCATCGATAATTCGTCTCGGCTAGGTTTGGTGTACCCAATAGAATGTTCGATGGTTGTTGAGGACATTTCACCTACGGTGATGACGTTTTGATATGCTCCGAAGGTTTTTTGATGTAGCTCTTTGACCCATGAATGAACGTGTGGGGTATCGGTGTAGAGTGTCTTATCCACGACACCAGCTGGTGCGTCGCAGAGCTGTTTATCTTTGCCGATGACGTTGAGTACGTCAAAGCGTAATCCTCGTACTCCTTTGTTGAGCCAAAAGTTGACGATGTTAAAGAGTTCTTCACGCACATTAGGGTTGTGCCAGTTGAGGTCTGCTTGGGTTTTATCATAGAGGTGCAGATAGTAGAGACCGGTTTTTCCAAAGGGTTCCCATGCTGGTCCACCAAATTTAGATTCCCAGTTGGTCGGTAGCGAACCGTCTTGTTGTGGTGCTTGGATGTAAAAGTAGTCGTGGTATTTTTTCTCTCCAGCGAGTGCTTTTTGAAACCACGGGTGTTCAGTTGATACGTGGTTGAGCACCATATCAAACATGACGTCAATATTGTGTGCTTTGAGTTTTTGGATGAGTTCTTCAACATCGTCCATGGTGCCCATGTTTGGGTCGATATTGTAGTAGTCGGAGATGTCGTATCCGTTATCGTGTTGTGGGGAGACGAAGAACGGGTTAAACCACACCATATCGATTCCTAATGACGCGATATAGGGTATTTTTTCGATAATTCCGCGGATATCTCCGATACCGTCGCCGTTACTATCGTAAAAAGATTTTGGGTATATCTGATAGATGGTGCGTTCTGTCCACGGCATAGTTAGTGGTATGGCGAGGGTCGCCTACTCCTTAGCGGTTAGTGGTGGAATCGTTGTCGGCGTGCAAAGTCTTGGTACACAAATTTATCGGCACGGTGGCGTGATTCGGTGAATTGGAATGTTGTGGTGTCTTCAAGGCTTGTGACCGTTGTGGTAACACCGACGTATTCTCCGGCGGCTAGGTTCAGGCGTTCGCGGTCGTCAATGGTTGCCGGTTCGATTTTGATTTGTTTACTGGCATAAGAGATAGCAAGCCCTAATGTGTCTTCAAGGTAGGTGAAGAGGGATTCTTCTGCAACGTTGCGCGGAATGCTCGGCACTACCGAACACAGAATATAGTTTCGGTCAATAATGGAGGGTTCCCCATCAATATAGTGCACGGTTTCGAGGTAGTGATAGGGGCCGGCGGGGAATGATGGGGTAATAGACTCAAAGATATGTGGAGGGTGGTGTACTTTTTCGCCGCACGATATAACTTTGCTAGAGAAGCTAAAACCGCTGATATTCGCAAGTTCTTGGTAACTGGCGATAAAGGATACTGGAAGCGCATATTGGGGTCGGTTAATGACGATAGACCCTTTACCCATAACTTTTTGAATGTATCCTCGGTTGGTCAATAACGCTAAGGCTTTACGGGCGGTTTCGCGTGAAACGCCGTAATGTTCTGTGAGCTGTTTTTCGCTGGGTAGGAGGGAGCCTACCGAGTAGGTGCCGTTATCAATCTTTGTTGACAGGTCTTGATAAACGCGCTCATATTTTCCCATCGATTACCTCTTCATGGTGTGTATGCGTCAAAAACTGCTACTGGCACTCACATTAAAAGGTGGGAAGGGCATAGCTATGAGTGCTTGGCAGTACAGCACAAGTCTAGGGGCGCTTTATAAGAGTGTCTATGTGTTAACAAAGCGTTACGCATTTTGGGGAACATGAGATTTTTTGACGTATTTTTTTCATTTTAACGCAATATTATGCTATAGGTACGGACAACTGGAGAGGTGCTGTATCCTCAACACATACTGGAAGACAAAATTGGCGCAGCAATATTCTCGGAATATGAATACTTCACGGGTAGAAATTGAATGAGGACCTAGAAGCAGGCGTACACTTGAGGACAGTCACCACAGAACATAAGGAAGAATAGTTATGCCGGAATTACGTTCACGTACTTCGACTCACGGTCGTAACATGGCTGGAGCGCGCGCACTATGGCGAGCTACCGGAATGGGCGACGAAGACTTCGGAAAACCAATTATTGCTATCGCAAACTCCTTCACACAATTCGTTCCAGGGCATGTCCACCTCAAAAATATGGGACAACTCGTCGCCGGAGCTATCGAAGAAGCCGGCGCTGTCGCAAAAGAGTTCAACACTATTGCTGTAGATGATGGAATTGCCATGGGACATGATGGAATGCTCTATTCCCTTCCCTCACGAGACCTCATCGCAGACTCCGTAGAATACATGGTTAACGCGCACCGAGCAGATGCCCTTGTCTGTATCTCTAACTGCGACAAAATCACCCCCGGAATGCTCCTTGCAGCAATGCGCCTGAACATCCCTACAATTTTTGTCTCCGGCGGACCGATGGAATCAGGCGAAGGAATCGAAGACATCGTAGAACACCGTCTCGACCTCGTCGATGCTATGGTCATGGCTGTTGACGAATCAGTCTCCGATGAAGCTCTCGCCCAAATCGAAAAGAATGCTTGCCCCACCTGCGGGTCTTGTGCCGGTATGTTTACCGCAAACTCCATGAACTGCCTCAACGAAGCCATCGGACTAGCATTACCCGGTAACGGCACCACTCTTGCGACTCAAATTGCTCGTAAAGAGCTCTTCCTCAACGCCGGAAAAACCATCGTTGAACTCACCAAACGCTACTATGAACAAGACGATGACTCCGTTCTACCGCGCTCTATTGCCACCAAAGAAGCTTTCGAAAACGCTATGGCATTAGACGTTGCTATGGGTGGTTCAACCAACACCGTCTTACATATTCTTGCTATTGCCCACGAAGCAGAAGTGGACTTCACCCTCGACGATATTGACGCTATCTCACGGCGTGTCCCGTGCTTAGCAAAAGTAGCCCCAAACTCCACCAAATACCATATTGAGCATGTTCACCGTGCTGGAGGAATTCCTGCTCTCTTAGGTGAGCTCTATCGTGCTGGGCTACTGAACACCGATGTTCATTCTGTTCATTCTGACTCTCTAGAACAATGGCTTAACACATGGGATATTCGTTCAGGAAAAGCAAGTGAACAAGCGCAAGAACTTTTCAAAGCTGCACCTGGTGGCGTCCGCACAACAGTAGCATTTTCTACCGCAAATCAATACGAATCTCTCGAGTACGATGCGCAGAACGGGTGTATTCGCTCTGTTGAACACGCGTACACCAAAGACGGTGGACTTGCTGTACTACGTGGCAATATCGCCCAAGATGGAGCCATTATCAAATCTGCTGGCATTGATGAAGAACTTTTCCACTTTATTGGTAGAGCCTTTGTCGTTGAATCTCAGGATGAAGCAGTACGAGAAATTCTTTCAAAGAATGTTCAAGCCGGCGATATCGTGGTCATTCAATATGAAGGCCCTAAGGGCGGCCCCGGTATGCAAGAAATGCTCTACCCCACCTCGTATCTTAAAGGTCTTGGATTAGGAAAAACCTGTGCCCTTATCACAGACGGAAGATTCTCTGGCGGCACATCGGGTATCTCTATCGGACATGTTTCTCCTGAAGCTGCAGCAGGTGGAGCGATTGGGCTAGTGGAAACAGGCGACGAAATTGAGATTGACGTTTCTCGTCGCATTTTGCGTGTTAATCTTTCGGACGAGGTTCTTGAACAGCGTCGCGCTCGCAAGGGTGCTGTTCCGTGGAAGCCTTCAAAACTGCGAGAGCGTCGCGTATCAAAGGCGCTTCGCGCCTATGGCATGATGGCTGCTTCTGCTGATAAGGGTGGTGTGCGTATTCTTCCGCCGGAGTATAGTGACGAGACTTCTGTCTAAAAAATATTTTTAGCTCAACATAAAGGGGTGGGGTGGCACAGACATAATATCTGTGCCACCCCACCCTTACTCTCTGTTCTTTCATCGTTGAAAGGGACAGATGAGTGTTGAGCTTTTAGAAGTCGTAAACGCTGACCTGTAGGGGCTCTGCGAGATATTCTTCCCACTGACCAACAGCGGTGGTGAAGTGTTCTTTGCCCATGTGCTCTTTGAGTGCGTCATGAGATTCCCAGCGTTCGATGAATGCGTATTCGCCTTCGGTGCCTTCTTCTGAGAGAGTTCCAAAATCGTAGCTGACGAGTCCGTTATCGTTGGAGCGTGTTGCTTCTACGAGGGCTTGTGCAGATTTTTCGAAGGCTTCGATAGATTCTGCTTTGATGGATACTTTGGCAAAAACACCAATCATGGTTTTGCTCCTAACATGAGAATGGTTGGGATGTGGCTCATATTATGTGGTGTATTTAGAGCCTAACAGTAGTTAGGACGCTGTGGGAAGCTCATAGATAGTAATTTGCATGGGAGATGCAAGAAGGTGCTGGCATTGTTGGTCAGCTTTTTTGAAGTGCTCAGTATCCATATGAGTTTCGAGGTCTTCGATGGATTCCCAACGTTCGATAAACGCGTATTCGCGGTGTTCTGCTGGTTGTTCGTCGGTGGTGAGCGACCCAAAGTTATAGCTGACCATACCTTGTTCTTTTTGAGCTTTGTCAACAAGGTGCTGTGCTATTTTTTCAAATTCTTGGGCATAGCGGGTTTTGATGATTGCTTGTGCGTACACGCCGATCATGATGCTCCTTAGGTATATGGGTGTTTTGGTTCCTTGTGTGTGGGGTATCAACCTATCACCGCTTGAGGCTGATGACGAGGGGTGTATCAGCACGTGGGACATTCCATGATAGCTGTCTGAGGATGTTCTGTCTTTTTGCCCTTGGAGAGAAAAAGTGTTGATTCGTTCACATAGAAAAGATATAAAAGATATATATGGGATAACTGTTTTGAAAGAACGTTAGGGGTAGAAATATGGTTATATACTCTGTCGTATCTAAGGTACAAGTTGCTGCTCTAGATTTTCATAAGAGCAGTTTATGCGACGTTCTTTTCGCAGTTTTTTAGGTCTTCATCGTGCGTACGCGCCTGTTGTGAGTACACGCGCAGTGCTGAGGAAATAGCTGATAGACATGACGCAGCTAGGTGTAGATGGTAACAGCACATGACGATAGCGTGATGACTCAACCACCTGATGAGAAATCTCAATAGTGAGAGTGTATCTGCTGGTACCCACCTTAAATCTTGAGTAATTTTTCGGACACCTGCGTAGTGTTTTATCAGTAAAAGTCCAAGCAAGCGTCATCAGAACATGACGAAGAGGATCTAACGGGCCCTATTGATGGTATTAGGCCAGATATTTAATGATGGAACATTCCAATTTGAGGAGGTGGAGAAGATGAAAATATCGCCAGCACATATTAAAAAAACTACGCTTACATGGGAAGCACCAGACTATACATCCTCGTATCCAGAAGGGTTTATGGATATAGGGGTGGCTGTTATTGCGGTTTTGATGGAATCGGTACAGGAAAAAGGGCGATGTTATACGGGGCTATCATGTCTCATGTTTGTCTCCCGTGAGAACGGTGACCGCGAAATGATTGAGGTTGAGCCGATTACGGATTCTTGTTCTCATTCACTTCTAGAACCGTGCTCTGATGCGCATGTTCGTATGATTGGCCGAGTCATTCTTAAATGTTGGGAACATATTCCTGATTTATATAAGAACAATCTGGTGACGGTAACTGCTCACCCGTACTATGTGAAGCTTCTTTTTCAACAGTTTCCAACCTTGCGTACCATTATGCAGTATCGTCCTATTGATAAATTATTAAACCCTCAAGATCCATATTCTTTGGGGGAGTTGCATATCCGTTTGACCAGTGACGATGATCGAAAAATTGTGGATGAGCATCTTCAATGTGCTACTGAGTTAGCTCATGCAGAAAAAGAGAAAGATCAACAGAAACGTCCGGTAGAAGATTTGCCTGTGTATGAGGTTTTTACGGACTGTTCTTTTCGTTCAACGAATAACAAACAATATTCTCGTGGTGGGCGCATGGGTATTGGTGGTGTCAGTGAGGAAGGGTTTTATTTTCACTTGCACTATGATGCGATAAATATTATGACTGGTGAGCTGTCTGCTATGTTGGCGGCATTTAATATTTTCTATCACCCTGGACGACAGCTCGTTATTCACACTGATTCAGTGGGTGCGTTGACGTTTGTTCTGCGGCTTGCTCATAATCGTTGGTCTTTTGAGAATTGGGTTAACGAGGGTGTTCAAGACGCTTTAGTGGTTGCTGAGATGACAAAACTTACTGAGGCGATTCGTGATCGACGTGTTGTGGTGAGACATATTCCTGGGCATTCTGGTCATCGTTTTCAAGAGTCTTCGGATTCTGTATCAAAAATGCACCGCCATTTTCCGGGGCAGGTGGTTGCTAAGGGGAATGTGAACGCGTTCAATCAGCGGTGTGAGTCAATTATTGTGGCATTGACTGAGTGCGATAGGGCTGTGCGTTTGGAATGTCCTTCATGGGTTCAGATTCGCCCGTCTTTTATTCATGCGCGGAACCGTTTCTGGCGCTAATTGAAGGAAAAGAAAATAAATACCTTTGAGGGAATATTTTTTATCATCTATAAAAACGCTTGTGACTAGGATAAATTACTTTCGTAACAATTGCGTCATAAAAACTCGTCAATTTGACTGCTGAGGATATAGGCTAGTTCTCACAAAGATAACGCACGCCTACACCTCAGGAGAAAACATGGCAGGGTTTACCACACGAGCAATACATGCTGTACATGACCTTGAAAAAAACGCCATAGTTCCTCCTATCTATCTGGCCTCCACCTTCATACAGCCTAGTGACGGAACACCGGGAGAATACGAATATCAGCGCGGCTCAAACCCCACCAGAACCGCCGTAGAAACCACACTGGCACAGCTTGAAAACGCACAATACAGCTATGTCTACTCTTCCGGAATGGGAGCAAGCTCAGCGGCACTAGGACTCGTACGCAACGGCGAAACACTCCTCATGGGAATGCCCAGCTACGGCGGAAATTATCGCTTCGCCACTATAGAGCTTCCCAAACGCGGAGCACACGTCAAATTTATCGCAGACTTCTCCACCCTCTCTGACGCAGACTTCTCAGACAATGTCACCATGGTGTTCCTCGAAACACCTACCAACCCCACCCTCAAAGTCAGCGACATTGCACGCATTAGCGAGATTGCACACCGAAACAACGCCATCGTCGTCGTAGACAACACCTTTCTTACCCCCTACTTGCAACGCCCCCTCGAACTCGGTGCCGATATCACCGTACAATCAGCCACAAAATATCTTGCTGGGCACGCTGACCTCCTCGGTGGAGTCGCCTCGACCAATAACCCTGAGCTAGCTGAAGAACTTCACAAAGCGCAACTCATTCTTGGTGGAATACTTCCACCAACAGACTCATACCGTCTACTCCAAAACGTTAAAACTCTCGGACTACGCCTAGACCGCCAACAAGACAACGCCCAACGCCTGATTCAAGCAATAGAAAAACACCCCGCCGTAGAGCGCGTCCTCTACCCCGGCTCAGCAAGTGCAGAAGAAGCAAGTATTCAATCTCAACAAGCACAAGGTCAAGGCGCAGTGTTCTCCTTCATCCTTGCAGAAGGACACGATATACAAAAATTCATTGAAGCCCTCAATATCTTCAGCTTTGCTGTAAGCCTTGGCGGTATTGAATCTCTTGTATGTCTACCTGCAACAATGACTCAAGGCGCTTACACCCAAGAACACCTTGACATGTTTGGAGTGCACCCACGGCTTATCCGAGTAGCCGTAGGAATCGAAGATTACGAAGACCTGCTCGAAGACTTCACCACAGCACTCAACGCATCCTAAAATTTCTATCCCATATAAAAATCAACAACACCGTGAGGAATACCCCATGAAAACCACCTTGAACAGACGCTCTGCCATTGCCCTGACCGGAGCCCTCAGCCTAGCCGGACTACTCTCCGCATGCTCATCCTCCCAACCGGCACAAAAAACCAACCGTCTGGAACAGATTAAAGAACGAGGCACTATCCGCATCGGTATGGAAGGAACCTACCGCCCCTGGAATTACCACGATGAATCCGGAAACCTCGTCGGCATGGAAAAAGAAATCGGAGACCTCATCGCCCAAGACCTAGGTGTTAAAGCAGAATATGTTGAATCACTCTGGGACTCGCTCATCGCAGGAGTAGATGCAGACCGCTACGACATCGTCATCAACAATGTTTCCCCAACAGAAGAACGACAGAAAAAATACGACTTTTCTACCACCTATGTTCGTTCAGAAGGCAAAGTAGCTGTTCTTGACTCCTCAGAACTACGCAACATCTCTGACATTCCAGGGCATACCGCAGCCTCATCTGAGACCTCAAACTTCCGTACACTCCTAGAAGCTGCCGGAGCGCAAATCGTCACCGTTACCGGCTTTGATGAGGCTATCGAACAAGTCCTCTCCGGACGTGTAGATTGCTGCGGTAATGATGCTGTCACCTTCCAAATCTACAAACAACAGCACCCCGAAGCGCCTATTCGACTTCTTGACGGGCAACTCGGCGGAACCTCAGAAGCTGCAATTCTCATGCCTAAGGACCAGCCAGAACTCAAAAAAGCTATTGACGACTCCTTAGAACGTCACCTGACCAATGGCGACATCAAAGCCATCTACGAAAAATACGTGGGTATAGACCTTACCCCTAAAAACTCATAAATTATGGACCAATTTTTAAATCTCTGGACAGAATCCTTACCTCAACTACTCATCGCAACCATTCAAGTCACCATCCCATTAGCAGTTGTTTCCTTCATTCTTGCACTGCTTATTGGGTTGGTGGCAACCGCCCTAAGAACACATCGCTTCTTCCTTCTCCAATGGATGTCACGAGGATACGTATGGTTCTTTCGAGGGACACCGCTGCTTGTTCAGCTGTTCCTCATCTTCTATGGTCTACCTAAAATAGGAATCACTTTTGACCCGTGGACGGCAGCCATCGTCGCTTTAAGCCTAAATACTGGCGCCTATGTTGCAGAAACATTTAGAGCAGCGGTGGCATCTATTCCACGTGGGCAATTTGAAGCAGCACAAACGCTGAACTTCACACGTCAACAAACATTACGACATGTTGTTATTCCTCAAGCTACACGTATTGCTTTACCGCCATTAGGTAATGACCTCATTGACTTGGTGAAAGGTACTTCACTTGTTTCAACCATCTCTTTGATTGATCTTTTCCAAGCAGGAAAACAAGTAGCGGCGCGAACCTTTGAACCCTTAGCAATGTATGTTGAGGTTGCACTGATATACCTCATTATTTTTACCGCTCTTTCTGCGGTGCAAAGAGTCCTCGAAAAACGTAGTAGCCGGTACATTAGGAGTTCCCATGCTTAGTGTCAAAAACATCTCAAAAAGTTTCGGGGAACAGACCATCCTCAAAAACCTCTCTTTCGATGTGCATGATGGTGAAACTACCGTCATCCTAGGTCCTTCTGGTTCTGGTAAATCAACGTTGCTACGCTGTTTGAATCTTCTTGAAACACCAGAAGAAGGAACGCTAACAATCGGTTCTGATACGGTTAGCCTGAATGAAAACCTTGAGGTAGAAGATATCCGCCGGATTCGTTCACACTCTGCGATGGTCTTTCAACAATTCAACCTTTTTGCTCATTACACGGCACTCAAAAATGTGGCGTTAGCCCCCGTACTCAACGGCACGATGACCGCTGAAAAAGCTGAAGCTCTTGCCTATGAGCTATTGGAAAAAGTGGGGATGAAGCACCGTGCTGACGCTTACCCTGATCATCTCTCGGGAGGTCAACAACAACGTGTAGCTATTGCGCGTGCTTTAGCTGTCAGCCCGGATTATCTACTTTTTGATGAGCCAACAAGTGCCTTAGACCCTGAACTAGAAGCCGAAGTGATTAGAGTCCTGATTGCTTTGGCGCGAGAAAACCGCTCTCTGGTAGTGGTGACGCATAATATGGCGTTTGCACAGAAAGTTGCAGATCGTATTATCTTCTTAGACCAAGGAGAAATAGTGTATGAGGGCGCCCCGTCTGGGTTCTTCAACTCAAGCTCGGAGCGTATCCAAAAGTTCTTAAATATTTATGACACTGCCGACTACCACATCTAAAAGATGTGCCAGCGGGCGGTCATCATGTAACTTTTGATGATAAAAACTCAATAAAACGCAATATCAGCAATGTGCCGTCACGATGGTGCATTGCTGATGTGTATCAGCCAAGATAGGGGTACGTTTTGTGACGGGTTGACCCGTCAGTACTACATCATTTGAGGAGATACCGTGGCTGAACACATCTTTGGTTTTCGCACTCGCGCCCTCCACGCCGGAGCTACCCCTGACGCGATTCACGGGGCACGTGCCGTACCGATTTACCAGACAAGCTCTTTTGTTTTTGATGATGCACAAGATGCCGCCAACCTTTTTTCTCTCCAAAAATACGGCAATATCTATTCACGTCTTGGAAACCCTACTGTTGCTGCTTTAGAAGAACGTATCGCTTCGCTTGAGGGTGGTATTGGCGCTGTTGCAACAGCTTCTGGAATGGCAGCCGAGTTCATTACCTTTGCGGCTCTTTGCCAAAGCGGAGACCATATTGTTGCCTCATCCCAACTATATGGTGGGACGATTACTCAGCTTGATGTCTCTTTACGAAGATTCGGTATTGATACGACTTTTGTGTCAGGCACAGACCCCGAAGATTTTAAGAGGGCGATTCGTCCCGAGACGAAAGCTGTTTATACAGAAATTGTTGCTAATCCTTCTGGAGAAATAGCTGACCTTGAAGGCCTTGCTGATGTTGCACACTCTCATGACATTCCTTTAGTGGTGGATGCAACGTTATCGACGCCGTATCTGATTCGTCCACTAGAACATGGTGCCGATATTGTGATTCACTCAATGACGAAATTTCTTGGTGGCCACGGTACAACTTTGGGCGGTATTGTGGTGGAATCTGGCCGTTTCAATTGGGCTAATGGAAAATTTCCTACAATGACAGAACCCATTCCCTCTTATAACAACATCTCATGGTGGGGCAACTTCGGTGAATATGGATTCTTGACGAAACTACGCTCAGAACAATTACGCGATTTTGGTCCTTCTCTAAGTCCTCAATCAGCATTTAACTTGCTTCAAGGCGTTGAAACTTTAGCTCAGCGGATGGATGCGCACCTTGAGAATACTCAGGGTCTTGTTCAATGGCTTGATGAAGACGCCCGTATTCGCTATATCAATTATGCTGGCCTTCCTGAGCACCCTCATTATGAGAGGGCACAGAAACTTCTGCCTTTAGGGGTTGGGTCTGTGTTTTCCTTTGGTGTTGTTGCAGGCGTTGGAGAATCTGCTCGTGAAGTTGGTGCGCGCTTTATTGAGAATCTTCAGTTAGCTTCACATTTAGCGAATATTGGTGATGCAAAAACTCTTGTATTGCATCCTGCATCAACAACTCATCAGCAGCTCAGCGCGGAGCAACTTGACGCTGCTGGGGTAGGGGAGGATTTGATTCGTATTTCTGTGGGGTTAGAAGATCTTGACGACATTGTATGGGACTTAGATCAGGCGTTGAGCGCCGCAACGGGTAAAGACCATCATGGAGCAAAGATTCTGCAAGCCCAAGAATCATTATCACAGGGTAACTCTGCTCAGGAGGTGCGTTAATGTTGACGAAACGTACATGGCAAGCGCCATCTGCTGTGCAACGTTTAGGGATTCTTCGTCGTAGCCGTAGTATCGCGATTGTTGGTATGAGCGATAAAGTTTCACGCTCATCATATTTTGTGGCAACGTATTTGCAGTCTTCTGCCGATTACCAGCTCTTTTTTGTGAACCCCCTGTTGGCGCAGAAAGGGAAACAGGTGTTAGGGCAGAAAGTGTATGCTACTTTGGCGGATTTGCCTGAAGCTCCTGATATTGTTGATATTTTTCGCCGCCATGAGGATCTTCCTGATGTGGTGCGTGAAGCGATTGCGGTCGGCGCTCAAACCGTGTGGATGCAATTAGGTTTGTGGAATGAAGAAGCCGCCGAGATTGCCCAGCAGGCTGGATTGCATGTGGTGATGGACCGGTGTATCAAAATTGAGCATGCCCGTTTTCATGGGGGTCTGCATCTTGCCGGTTTTAATACTGGTGTGGTCAGTTCACGCCGTCACATAATGGCATAGTTTTCTTGAGATACATAAAAGACTCATGTTCCTTCTTGCGTTGAGGAGCATGAGTCTTTTATGCTTGTTGTTTCTTACGCGATGGAAGATGCTGACATGACCTTCCCCAAAGTACGTCAGCACCTTCCTGCGTAGATGTGAACTACCGATTCTCTTCCCCAAGAAAACCTCTGAGAATAATTCTTATCATGATTCTCATACGTGGTATGTCCACAGATGATTACCGCAAGAAGCGGTCGCAAATATTTAAATATTTGACGTTAGAGATTATACGGTAATTGTTCTCTAGAGTATCTCGACACGATGACGAATATCATTATTAATTGAACTTTAAATCAATGACGTCGCAGGTCAGCTCAAAAATAAAGATTTTTAAAATAGTGAAACTTTTTTGCAGAGTGTTGTCTGAAGTATCTACGATGTATTATCGTGATTTCAGTTTTGACAGCTTTCATGATGAACTCTAAAACTGAAAATTTTTCTTTGGAAACCATTGGTAAAATAAAAAAGTTTTGAGAATCAAAAACGTAACTCTGTGTTTTTCTCAAAAGAATCCTTACCGTAATCAGGGAAAAACCTGAACTAGAAAAACATCACGAGATAAAACTCATCAAGACCATTATCTGAGAGAATAATCTTTCCAGATACCGTATCTGGTAAAAACTAACTGACCACACTACCCTTATATCTAAGGGCCCTATAACCCCATATTTTAGAAAGTCTCCATGTCGATACCACAACATTCTCATGGCTTATCCCGTCGAACCGCACTCCGCTGGGTAGCCGGAGCCACCACAACACTCGGACTCAGCGCAGCCACAACAACAGCCTACGCAGAAGAACAGAACCACACCGCAGAAGAACAACCACAACCCACACTCGTTGAACAGTTCCTCTCACAAGAACAATTCGTCATAGCCCACCGTGGGGCAGGAGACGTCAACCCTGAACACAGCGCCTACGCCTATCAACAAGCCATCCTCAAAGGCGCTCAAGCTGTAGAAATATCAGTGCGTACCACCGCCGATGGAGAACTCGTCTGTATGCACGACAACGCACTACGCCGCACCACCACCGAAAAAACAGGGTACGTCAGCACCAGTACCCTCGCCGAAGTCAAACGCCCCCTCATCGATATGAGAGACTTCCTCGGACCTAACACACCCCTCGTGCACATCACCACCCTCGAAGAAGCCCTCGGTGTCATCCTCGCCACCGAAGCTGGTGGCCCCTACCAATCCGTAGGCGGCTCCGCTGTTCTCTTCATCGAAGCAAAAGACTCTGCCGGACAACCCAAGTTACTAGAACTCCTAACTGCCCGCGGGATGCAAGACCAAGTCGTCATTAAAATGTTTCGCAACGGCAAAGGCGGATTCGACGGCGACAACGGCTTCATTCGGTACGCAAAAGAAGCAGGGTTCACCACATGGTGCTACTTCGACGCACACGATTCTTTCGAAGACATCGCACAATTAGCATCATCAGATAACGTCGACATGCTGGGAGTGCCCTTCTTCGAAACCGTCATCGGACGTACCGAAGACTCCATGAGCGACGAAAAAATATCACAAATTATCAACCTCGGAAAACCCGTTATCGTCTGGGAAACTCACCGTCGTTGGGTACAAGAACATTTTGCGTCCCTAGGTGTTCGCGGATTCATGTCGCCAGACCCCTTCTGGCTCAGCGGAAGAACCACAAGCCCCAACCTTGCCCTAGAACAAGGCCGACGACTACACGGCATGCTACCGGCTGGACAACAAGACGTTGTGAACCTACCCTGCTGGGAAAACGGTGAACTCGTCCATCAACAAGCCTATGATGACTCTATCCTTCTAGGCCCATTAGCTCACCGCACATCCACCGCTGATAGTTACGTCATCAACTTCACAATGCAGTGGAAAGACGCACTCCCCACCACCACCTGGCAATACGGTTATCTTGCCTTCGGGCGAGAAGACGATTCAGCCTTTGGTATCGCCGCAAAATTCGACACCACCAACCCCCGTGGCGGCGGATACGTTCTAGCTATCCGCCCCGGTGCATCTGTCATGGACGAAAACGGCTCGTACCTCTCAGGAGACGTGGTTCAATTACTACGTGTTGACGCTGGATCATCAGACTTGACGCCACTGGTCACGCTACGCCCTCGTAAACCTTTTGTTGCCGGTGAAGATATTCGCGGCAAAATTATCGTCCGACCATCAAACATCATTATTGATGTTGCGGGGGCACGTTCTACACCCATCGCCGACACCTCCTACCGTGGGCCTTATGTTCATTTTGGGCGTTATCAAGATGCCGCACACGGCGGAGCGCTCGCTTTGAGTAACGTCGTCACCTACAAAATTTAGGGATATTGACGGCTAAAACCTCTTACCATCCACAACACCTCAACCCTATGTAGAACCCCGCAGACTAGCTGCGGGGTTCTACACGTATCACCGTTAAAAACAGGTATGTCATTACTTGTGTGATGTTCTTTTGACCTGACTCATCGGAATAACTTCTAAATTCTCGGTAAGAGGATTCCCCGGTGTCCAGCCTTCACCAGCAATCGTGTGAGTCTCAGGTTTTTTACGTCTGAAACGTGGTCGAGGAACAGAAAGTTTGACAGGCTCCGGCAACTGCCAACGCCTCGTGTGCGCAAGAAGACCAAACACTAGACACGAAATAATTGATATTCCCATCCCAATATTAGGAGAAGAAAAAAGTGTCGTACATAGAGCAGTCTCTGCCGCGCCAACAACCGCTACTGTCGCATAGAGAGAATTACCTCCCAAGATAGCTGGAACACGGTTGACCATCATATCTCGCAATACACCACCGCCCACCGCGGTCACCACACCGAGGGCAATAGCCGGAAGCCAATGAAGCCCAATGCCTAAAGATTTAATAGTTCCTGTAGCGGCCCAACAACCCATACCCAGAAAATCCACAACAACTAAAACACGGTTAGCCCAACGACTCCCCAAATCGATACAGTACGCCAACAATGCTGAGATGAGGGCACCAGCCCAATACGCAGAATCAGTCAATGCAACGGGTAACCCAGTATTAAGAAGAACATCACGGATTAGCCCTCCACCCATACCAGAGAGCACCGCTAAGAGGATAAAACCTACAACATCAAAACGGAATGCGCGAGCAACTGCGCCACCGAGCAAACCATTAGCAACAACTGCTGCTACATCGACCACTCTAAAGAGCACGCTTGGATCCCATACCTGCATACGCATGCCTCTTTCTGATGTTTCATATCGATAGAATGACTTCAATAAATACCGATACATGCTACAGCATGTACAGACCACCAGTACAGGTGGTATACGGCGAGAAGGCGACTCACCACGTATGGTAAGCCGCCCTCTTCTATCATCAAAATTATTGAGGATTATTCGCTACTCTTAGCAGAATCTTTGTCATGAGAAGTATGAGAGAAGAAATGATGGAATTTCTCTTTAACCTCTTCATGCTTCTCGTGAGCTTTCTGGCGGAACTCTTCACGCTTCTGCTCGTGAAGTTCTTTCTGAGCTTGTTTCTCAAGCTCTTTACGAGCCTTCTCCGCCTGCAAAATAGAGGCCTGAACTTCAGCAACACTATCTCGCTGAACATCTACCGCGCCAAGACCTTGCAGATATTTATCAAGAAGATCATCTGATTCTTGAGCCAGAAGAACAAGTACTGTTCCATCCACTGCTAGAGAACGAGTGACTTTATCAAATAGTCTTGCTTCCTTAACCGCACCAGTGGAATCAATCATGGAGCCTGCTAATGCTCCAGCACCACCGTAAAGGAGAAGCCCAATTGGGCCACCCCACATACCGATAGCGGCACCAATAATTCCGCCGAAAGCCCAGTTGCTTTGAACAGAAGAATCATAGTTAAAACCGTCTTTGGCTGTAACTTTTCCGTTCTCTACAACAACAACTCCACCCACTAAAACGCGGTACGTTGGGGCATTAGAACGAAGCTCAGATAGCGCCTTATACGCAATAGCATCATCTTCAAAGCGGATAGTAAGGATATTTTCCATGATAGTACCTTTCGTAGATGTCCTACTATGCAAGATTCTAACCATACGAATAATAAGGAAACAATAGTGTGATGTTATTGAGTGAATACGTACCCTAAAATAACCACGAATTTTTTACCCAGTCTTATGAGCACGCCAAAACCTGAGCGATATCCCGCAACACCTCATCATTTTGCAAAGACGACGTATCTCCTAGAGGTTTCCCCTCATACAACTGAGACAACAAACGACGAGTAATCTTCCCTGAACGAGTCTTAGGAATCTCAGCAACCGCCACCACATCTTTAGGCTTTGCAATAGGTCCAATCTCAGAACGAATATGCAACTCCAATACCTCACGTAGCTCAGAAGAAGACCACGCCTTACCCTCATCACTAAGCGTCACAAAAGCTACTGCTTGATGCCCCGTCAACTCATCCTCAATAGGACAAACACCAGCCTCAACCACAGCCTCATGACGCACTAAAGCTGACTCAATTTCAATTGTCGAAAGACGATGACCCGAAATATTAATAACATCATCAATCCTGCCCAGAATATAAATATCCCCGTCCTCATCTTGCTTTGCGCCATCTCCAGCTAAAAACCAGCCACGCTCCCCATAATGTCTCCAATAAGAATCAAGATAACGCTGAGGATTTTTCCACACAGTACGAGCCATCGAAGGGCCCACTTTATCAACCACAATGAACCCTTGAGCCCCCGTCTGAACCGGCTCACCGCGCTCATCAACAACACGCACAGAAACCCCCGGAATAGCACGAGTAGCAGAACCTGGTTTGACAGCTATACCTGGAGTACCCTGCTCAAAAGTTCCCTCAGGCGCAAACTGAGGATCATGCGGGCGAGGAGAACAGATCGTTGAACCCGTCTCAGACTGCCACCACGTATCAATAAAGGAAGCACGACCAGAACCAATATGCTCACGTAACCAATACCAAGCTTGTGGATTAATCGACTCACCCACAGAACCCAAAAGACGAACCGACGAAAAATCATACTTTCCCGACTCTGGGCCATGCGGGAAAGCCCCCATCAACGAACGAATCAACGTTGGTGCCGTGTAATAGTTTGTGACACCATAGCGTTCAATCACTTCAAAATGCCGTTCAAAAGTAGGAGTATCAGGTGTACCTTCAAAAATTACTTGACTCACGCCATTGACCAACGGCCCATATATCTCATAAGTATGAGCTGTCACCCACGCCAAATCGGCTGTGCACCAATGAACAGTATCCGCAACTTTTTGCCGATCATTACAAGTAGCTAACTCATCAGGACGAAGCACACCATCAGCATCAACAACATCAGGCAACAAATCATAAAGTAACGCATGAGAATACGCCGTCTGCGTCAAATACCCGCCCATAGTATGAACAAGACCCTTAGGTCGGCCCGTTGTCCCCGACGTATAAATAATAAATAACGGATCTTCAGCATCATGCAATGAATAATCATGCGTATCTGGAACACCCTCAATCAAATCGTGAAACCAAACATCTCGCCCCAAACACCACGGAACACGCTGTCTTTCCTGCTCGGTAGCTGAGGTACGGTTCACCACCACCACATGCTCAATATTATTCTCAGACGAACACGCCTCATCCGCTATCGACTTGACCGGAACAACCTTACCCCGACGATTCTGACCATCAGTTGTAATTAATACCTTGGCACCAGTATCCTCTACCCGAAACTTCAAAGCCTCCGCCGAAAAACCGCCAAAAACAAGAGAATGAATCGCCCCAATACGCGCACAGGCAAGAGCAAAAATAATAGTTTCAGGAATCACCGGCAAATAAACAACAACACGATCACCCTTAACCACACCCAAACGCTCTAAACCATGTGCCGCCTGAGCCACACGGCGTTGCAACTGAGCATAAGTGATAGCTTCACGATCACCAGGTTCACCCTCAAAGAAAAGCGCAACCTTATCGCCAAAACCTTGCTCTACATGCCTATCCACACAGTTATAGGCAACGTTGAGCTGACCACCCTCAAACCACTTAATCGTTGGAACAGAAAATTCTTGAACACCATCTTCACGAACGTCTACCAAACGAGGAGGAATAAACTCATGCGTTTTATCCTCATCCCATAGCTTCCCCCAACTAAGACGTTCTCGAGCCTGCCTTGCCCAAAAATCAATACGTTCTTGATCCGAAACATCTGCCGGATTCTGCACCTGATTTCGAGGGTCTGAATAAGAAAAAGACGAACAATACGACATAGATACTCCCATCGTTTCTGGCATTAGCACCACCGCATAAGCGAGGTTGCTGCGACGTCTTAGAGCCAGGTCTCTCAGTCGCTCTGGATGGTTTAGACGAGTTCTACCGTAATACCTTCCGTACACATTCATCTAGACGTTACTTTCCATTGCCAGCAGATGAACACATCACGTTGCATAGAGTCATATTCCTTAGCGAACGTCACCCACCGCAATAAACACTGAAGCTCTTGGGTGCCAAGAAGAACTTTTTATAAGCTAAACCCAGCGATCACGAGTTCCAACGTCAAGCTCTGGCTTGTTGGACGGCAACCCTCTTCCCGTAGCGGGGTGCCCCAGATGAAGATCCGGCTCAAAATAATCACAACGGCAAATACGGCGCCTATGCGTCGGGCATATCAACACCGAAAAATATGGTTCTCAATATGCCACGCCTCATAGAGGAGTGCCCTCTCCTCTAAGAACGCAAAGGAAAAACTTATGGCAACTCATACCGCCACGACAGAACAACCCACTACGACACCGTCTTCTTCTAAAAAACGTATCGTTGTCAACGCGTTTGATATGACCACAACAAGCCACCAAAGCTTCGGATTATGGCGTCATCCGCGCTCGCGAGCCGATGAATATAACACCATTAAATATTGGACAGATTTAGCTCAAGTATGCGAAAAAGGGCTTTTTGACGCGGTCTTTATCGCTGATGTGGTGGGCGTATACGACGTATATAAGGATTCTGTTGCACCCGTACTTCGTGATGGTGCACAGGTGCCGGTAGGTGATCCGTTCTTACAGATTTCGGCGATGGCAGCGGTCACGGAACATCTTGGTTTTGGAGTGACAGCTGCCGTGACCTATAACCAGCCTTATACTTTGGCTCGTTCTTATGCAACGTTAGATCATTTAACGGGTGGTCGTGTTGGTTTTAACGTGGTGACTTCTTATCTTCAATCTGCGGCAGAGAATCAGGGGCTTGCCGGTCAGATTGAGCATGATGAACGATACGAAATTGCTGACGAATTTCTCGACGTCTGTTATAAGTTATGGGAAGGCTCTTGGGAAGACGGAGCGGTGCTACGTGACCGTCAGCGCGGAATTTTTGCAGATCCTGAGAAAATTCATCCTATTTTGCATCAAGGCAAGTATTTTCAAGTTCCTGGAATTTCTTTGACCGAGCCGTCTGTTCAGCGTACTCCCGTAATTTTTCAGGCTGGTGCGTCTTCTCGCGGTCAGGCTTTTTCTGGAAAACATGCCGAAGCGATTTTCATTTCTGCTTTACGTCCAGATTTGACCAGGCATGTGACCTCTCGTATCCGTGATGAGGCTGAGCGTTCCGGACGCCGTCGTGATGACGTGAAGATTCTTGCCATGCTTTCGGTGGTAGTTGATGAAACTGACGAGAAGGCACAGCAGAAGTATCAGGATTATGTGAAATATGTGGATATAGAGTCTTCTCAAGGAATTGTTGGTGGCTGGTCTGGTGTTGATCTTTCACTATTTGATGAGGACGAGATTCTTGAGTATGTCAAGACGGAGTCCATCCAATCCTTTTTGACGCCTTTTACTTTGCAGTCTCAGACGAAGAAGTGGACTCGTGCTGATATTGCTCGTCATTGCGCTATTGGTGGTATGGGCGATGTGATTATTGGTTCTGCTCAGACTGTTGCTGATGAGTTGGAACGCTGGATTGATGAGGGTGATTTAGACGGTATTAACCTTGCGTACCATGTTTCGCCTGGTTCTTTTGAGGATTTTGTGGAGTTTGTTGTTCCTGAGCTTCAAAAGCGGGGCCGGTATCGTACGGAGTATGAGGGGCATACATTGCGTGAGAATCTTTTTGGTGTGGGGCATACACGTGTGAATGAGCGTCATCCTGCGGCAGCATATCGTGGCGCTTTTGCTGGTGGTCCTAACGCTGCTGACACTCCTGCCCGTCAGTTTTTGAGCTTGGCTCAGAATCAGGCAGAGCGTTTATAAGAGTTTTTCTTCTGCTCATGATTCGCCGTGTGAGGGTTCTCTTTGGTGTAAGGGGTATATCAGAGAGAACCCTCATCTTTTAAAGGAGCGATGACCAGAGCCTACAGATATTTTCTACGACCTTGATACGGTTGGGGCGGGCAACCCATTCGTCGTATCGGAGGGTTTTGCATTGAGAGATGTATTCTTCAGAGATACTTTCTAACTCTTTAACCATTCCTGTATCAACGATGAAGGTGGATACTTCGAGGTTGAGCGCAAATGAGCGCGGATCCATGTTGGATGAGCCGATGAACGTGAGGTGGTCGTCTACAAACATGTATTTTGAGTGCAATACGGTTGGCCCGGGGTATTGTTTGATGGTGACTCCGGCATGGAGAAGTTTCTCGTAGTAGGAGCGTTGAGCCATGTTGGGTAGGAACTGGTCTCCTTTTTCGCAGACGATGAGGGTGACATCAATTTTTGATAGTGCTGCGTTGGTGAGTGCTTGTAAGAGTGTTTCTTCTGGGACGAAGTAGGGGGAGCAGACGACGATGCGTCGTTCTGCATTGTAAATGAGGTAGTTGATGAGGCGTAGATTGTTTTCCGTTTCGAATCCGGGGCCCGATGGAACAATTTGTGCCAACATTCCGCTGTGCACACGGGGAATAGCTGTTTCGATTTCGTTCAGTGGTAGTTCTCGTGTTTCGGAGTACCAGTCTGAGATGAAGACGGCGTTAAGTTCTTCAACAACGGGTCCTGTGCATGAGAATGTAAGGTCTTGCCAGACGAGTCCTTTTTTGAGGTTGGCAGGTAGATTGTAGGAACGGTCGATAGCGTTTTGTGAGCCGGAGAATGCGATACGACCGTCAACAATGACGATTTTGCGGTGGTTACGCAGGTCTGGTCGTTGCCATTTACCTTGGAATGGTTTCAAGGGCAACATGAGCTGCCAGTTGATTCCGGAGTCATCAAGGAGTTTGCAGAGTTTTTTCCAATTGGGGTATTTTCGAGAGCCCCAATGGTCGATCATGATTTTGACCAGTACTCCGCGTTGGTGTGCTGCAAGAAGCGCATCCCATAGCGGTTTGGTGGTGTTGTCGTAGGCGGCAATATAAAACTCGAAGTGTACGTATCGTTCTGCCCGGTTGATTTCTTCTGTCATCTGTCGGATAGCTTGGTGGTTATCTTTGATGAGTGTGAAAGTGTTGCCACCGACGAGGGGGAGCGCTCCGAGCTTGTAGTTGAGGTTCGCTGCTACTCGTGCTGGTTCAGGGAGTTCTCCATGGGATCCGAGGACGGAACGGGATTCTTCATCAGCATTTTTGGATGCGAGTATCTCTTTCATCATGTCGTTGATGGTGCGTTGTCGGATTCTTCGGTGTCGTGGTAGTCGGGAAGATCCAAAGAGCAAGAAGGCAACAAACCCGATATATGGGACGAGGAATATTGCCATGAGCCAGCCGAGAGCAACCACGGGTTTGCGGTTATAGGGTAGCCAACAGATTGCGATAATACGCAAGGTGATATCGAGGATGAAGAGTGTTAACGCTAACCACGTAGGTAGATGGGCTAGTCCAAAGATGTTAAGAGGGTCCACGAGATTTATTTTATAGAAAGTTTTTCAGAGGAGAAGAGTGTATTTTCTTATATTTCTTCGAGGGTATGTGTGTTGGGTGGATGTATTTGTCGTAATTTGGGTGTTGATATTTTTATTCTGTGTGCTCTAGGACATAATCTAAGAAGAGTGCCTTAGGGCATGTTTAATGTTCTCGTGATATGGAAGATTTGATATGAAAATCCTTGCTCCTACTATTATTCCTTTGGACGCTCAGAAGCTTGGTCTTCAGGCAGAAGATACGCTAGTTTCTTATGACCCTACTGAGCTTTTACCTGCAGAGCACTATGATGCCGATGTCATGATTAGCTGGGGTAATACTAATGAACAGTTGCAAGATGCAGCGAAGAATTTATCTCAGGTGAAGTTGGTTCAGGCTCTTCTTGCTGGGCCTGACCAGGCTCGTGCAGCTGGTTTCCGTGATGAAGCGGTTATCTGTTCTGGTATTGGCTTGCATTCTTTGACCGTTGCTGAGCATGCGCTGGCTTTGACATTAAATTTTGTGCGTTTCTTGCCGTTGCTTTCTGAGGAGCAAGATAATTCTCGTTGGGCGGGGGAGTTAGGTGGTCCTCAGGAGCTTCATCCTGCGGATAAAGTCACAACTCTTTTGGGCGCTCGTGTTTTGATTTGGGGTTTTGGATCTATCGGTCAGAGCACAGCCCGCTTATTTCAGGCCTTTGGTGCTCAGGTGCAGGGTGTGGCGCGTTCTGCTGGTGAACGAGCTGGTTTCCCCGTGATTGCTGTTGATGATATTGAACAGTACTTGCCTCAGACTGATATTTTGGTGATGATTCTTCCGGCTGCTGCTGAGACGGAGAATGCGTTGAACGAACAGCGTTTGGCGTTGTTGCCTTCTCGTGCATTTGTGGTGAATGTTGGTCGCGGTGTCACTGTTGATGAGGATGCGTTGATTGCGGCGTTGGAGAGCGGTGCTATTGCTGGTGCTGCGGTTGATGTGGTGAAGCAAGAGCCTTTGCCTTCGGATTCTCCTCTATGGGGTACGAAGAATTTGGTGATTACTCCTCATTCGGCGGGTGGACGTCCGGTGAATCCTGAGGAGCTGATTGCGCATAATCTTTGTGCTGTGCGTGCTGAGGCTAGTGGCGAAACTGCTGATTATCGTAATAAGATGTAAGGTTTGCTGTATGAAGCCGGTGGGGTGTTTCCTCGCCGGCTTCTGTGTTTTAAGTGTCCACTATGTGTACACCACGCCTGTTTGTATGTTAATTCCATATTATTTTTTGGGCTTGGAGAGGGTGTTAAACGGCACTTAAAAAGAACATAAATCTTTTACGAAGAAAATAACTAATTATTGATGTAACCCATATAAAACCTAGTCAAGTGATATTTATTGGTTTGATTATTTAGGGTTAAAGAGGGTTGCTTGTGTTTGGTAATAAAAATTTTACCTTTATTTAGCTTTTTCTCATCATATGAATAAAGATTCGTTTTAGGGTATCTTCATGTACAACTGGTTAAGTTTTGTTTACAATGAAACTTACATGTGTTTCCAGTCACTTAGGTTGCCTGTCGTTCATCTACGATGAGCTCTGGTAGTCGCACACAACATCTCATATTGAAAAAGGAGAAGGAATGCGCATTTCACGTAGATCCTCCATCATCGGCTTTGCAGCCGTATCCGCTCTTGCACTATCCTCTTGTGCAAGCACCGGAAACAACGCAAGCTCATCTTCCGGGGATAAGGGTTCAAAATCTGTCTCAATGGCAATCGTGAACACCTTCAGCTCCCTCAATAGCAATTCTGCTGACGGTAACGTCGACACCAACGGCATGATTGCTAACATGACCACCTCCGGTTTCTACTCCATCAACAATAAGCTTGAGGTTGTACATAACGACTGGTTCGGAACCTATGAGGAATCCGATAAAGGCGACGGCATGGAAGTTAAGTACACCGTTAAAGACGACATGAAGTGGTCTGACGGTAACGAAATCGGTGAAGGCGACCTCCTCTTGGCATGGGCTGTTCTTTCCGGACACTTCGATGACTCCGAAAAAGACCTCACCTACTTCTCCTATGCTGGCGACACCGCTGGTCTAGGCAATGCTGGTGTTCCCGTTCTTTCTGACAACGGAAAGACCATTACCTTCACCTACCCACAGAAATTTGCTGACTGGGAGGTTGCATACGACATAGTCGCTACCCCCGCTCACGTTGTAGCTAAACTCGCAGGCATGGACGAAGATAAGCTCGTAGAGGTTATCAAGAACGCTAAGCCCGGTGAAGAGAACGCAGACCTACGTAAAATCGCAGACGCATGGAACACCGGCTTCAACACCACCACCATGCCAAGCGAAGACCTCATTGTATGCAACGGCCCATACAAGCTTGACGCTGTTGTCGAAAACCAGTCTGTTACCCTCGTAGCAAACGAAAACTACCAAGGTCCTAAGAAGCCTGCTATCTCCGAAATTACCCTCAAGATTCTTCCCGATGCTGCAGCTCAGATTCAGGCATTGAAGAACGGTGACGTGGACGTTATCACTCCGCAGGCATCTATTGATACTGTCTCTCAGGCTAAGGCTTTGGACAACGCAGAAACTCACGTTGCTCCAGACCTCTCCTACGATCACCTCGACTTGAACTTCCACTCTGATGTCTTCAAAGACGAGAACGTTCGTAAAGCATTCTTGCTCACCATCCCTCGTCAGGACGTTGTTGACAAGCTCATCAAGCCTATGCAGCCAGACGCAGTAGTTCTTAACTCCGAACTATTCGTTGTATCTCAGGGCAAAGCATACGAAGAAGCTGTTAAGCAGAACAACTCCAGCGAATACCCCACTACCGACCCTGAAGCAAACATTGCTAAGGCTAAAGAACTTCTCAACGGTGCAACACCTACCGTGAAGATTCTTTACAACAACAAGAACAGCAACCGCGAAAATACCTTCCAGATGATTAAAGAAGCAGCTGGTAAGGCAGGCTTCAAGGTTGAATCTCTTGGCTCTGAGCAGTGGGCTAGCGAACTTTCTAAGGGCCCAGAAGGCTACTACGACGCTTCTATCTTCGGTTGGGTTTCCCCTGGCGTAGGCCACGAATCCCTCGGACAGATCTTCGCAACCGACGGCGGATCTAACTTCACCGGTTACTCCAACGCAACCGTTGACGAAGACGCTAAGAAAGTGATGAGCACCGTCGATAACGCAGAGATCCAGAAGGTTCTCATCCAAGCTGACGGCGAGCTCTTCAAAGACGGCTACGGCCTACCTCTCTTCCAGAGCCCAAGCCTTGTTGCTTACAACAAGTCCATTTCAGGTATCGATCCTAAACCAGGTCAGTACCCTGCAACCTGGAACATCGTTGACTGGGATATCAAGTAATAAAAGCACAACTATCCCAGGTGCAGCGTTCCTTGTATAGCGCTCAGCACTGAGTGCTATACGCCAACGGCGGCGTGGATGCTCATCTTTTTGGGCATCCACGCCGTGCGTTTAAACTCTCCCCACATTGACTCACCCCTTCAGGAATCATCATGTTGACCTATACCGTGAGGAGACTAATAACAGCGGTCTTTATCCTACTTGCCGCTTCCTTTCTAGTCTTTACACTCACCGCTCTGTCTGGCGATCCTTTGGCAGAGCTACGTACCAGTAACAGCCCTAACAAAGACCTTCTTATCGCTCAGCGTACTGAAGCGCTGAACCTCGATAAGCCAATTCCTGTCCGTTACGTTCTATGGATTACTGGCGTCTCCAAGTGCCTTATCGGACAATGTGACTTCGGAACAAACCTCTCGGGTACGCCCGTTACACAGTTACTCTCAAACGCTATCTACCAAACACTAATTTTGGTTCTTGCTGCCACCGTCCTAGCAATTCTTATCGGTATCAGCCTAGGTATCGTTTCAGCATTACGCCAGTACTCAGGACTTGACTACACCATTACCTTTGCAAGCTTCCTGTTCTTCTCCTTGCCATCTTTCTGGATTGCAGTACTACTCAAAGAAATCCTCGCGATTGGCTTCAACGACTTCCTTGCCGACCCGCAAGTATCTTTGATGAGCAACCTGCTCATCTCTCTCGTTGCCGGACTCTTCTGGTACTCAGCCTCCTACGGAAAACTCAAAACACGTATCAGCCTCGGCGTCTTCGGTGCCGTGCTGACCTTCGGCATCATTTTCTTCGTCTCCGTAACCGACTGGTTCTTGCACCCCGGACTAGGCATTCCATTCCTAGCAGTACTTGGACTACTCTGCGCATACGTTATGACAATTCTTGTCTCCGGCATTAGAAACCGCCGTGCCCTCTATAGCGGTATTGCAGCAGTAGCACTAGGACTTATCGTTTACTTCCCGCTTCAGACACTTCTCAACCAAGCAACATTCTTGATGGTCTTCATCATCGCCGTGTGCTTTACCTTGCTCGGTGTCGGATTCGGCTTTGTCGCTGGCGGATACGACCGCGGACAAAATATGCGAGTAGGCGGACTAACCGCTTTCCTCATGGCACTGTTAATCTTCACAGACCGCTTCATGCAAGCATGGCCGGACTACATCAGTAACTCCCGTATCCGTGGACGCCCCATTCCCACCGCAAATGCGTCAACCGCAAACCTTACCGGTGACTTCTGGATTCTTAACCTTGACACCATGACGCACATCTTGCTTCCGACCGTTGCACTAACGCTCATCTCGTTAGCAAGCTACTCTCGCTACTCTCGTGCATCCATGCTCGAAATCATGAACCAAGACTACATCCGCACAGCACGTGCTAAAGGTGTCTCCGAACGTGGCGTTGTCATGAAGCACGCTTTCCGGAATGCGCTCATTCCTCTAGCAACCATCGTCGCCTTGGACTTCGGCTCTATTATCGGTGGCGCAGCAATTACCGAACGTATCTTCGCATTCAAAGGTATGGGAACACTATTCCTTGACGGTCTTGCTCAAGTCGACCCTAACCCCGTCATGGGCGTATTCATCGTGACCGCAATTATGGCGCTTGTCTTCAACCTCATTGCAGACCTCGTCTACTCAATCCTCGACCCGCGAGTAAGGGTGAAAGCATGACAACTAAAAACGTTGATTTTAATGCTGGTAAAGAACCGACAACCGAAACTGCAGCACTACGCGAAGTTGAGGCAAGCATCGACATCACCCAGCGCGAAACCTTGGGAAAAACTCAGGGACAAATTGTTCGTAAACGCTTCTTCGGTAACACCGGTGCTGTCGTTTCACTCATCATCATTATCGGTATCTTGCTCCTTTCTTGGTCTTCACTTGGAATCGGACCAATCCCCGGATGGTGGAATACCGGATACACCGACATGCACCCTATCGTCAATGGTGCAGCTCCTAGCTCCGAACATTGGTTCGGTCAGGACGCTACCGGCCGCGACCTTTTCGCAATGACGATGCGCGGCATCCAAAACACCTTCCTTGTTGTGATGATTATTAGCATCCTTGCTGGTGTTATCGGTGTAGTGCTTGGCGGACTCGCCGGTTACTATCGTGGTTGGGTTGAAGCCATTATCATGCGCTTTACCGACGTCATCATTATCATTCCGCTTCTGCTCATCAGCGCAGTGCTCGGTAAAATTGCAGGAACCCACTTCAATGGACGAACCGCAATCATCGCCTTAGGCGTGGTTGTCGGCTTCTTCTTCTGGAGCTCTCTTGCCCGTCTTGTCCGTGCAGAGTTTCTGTCCTTACGAGAACGTGAGTTCGTGGATGCTGCACGTCTAGCAGGTGCTTCTGATACTCGTATTATCTTCAAACACATCCTGCCTAACACCGTCGGCGTTATTACCGTAAACATCTCCTTGCTGATGTCCTCAGCAATTCTGACCGAAACCGCTTTGAGCTTCTTGGGCTTCGGCGTTAAAGCACCTGACTGGTCCCTAGGTAGCCTTATCTCCGAGAACCAAACTGCTTTTGCAACCCGCCCATGGCTCTTCTGGTTCCCCGGCTTGTTTATTCTCGCAATTTCTTTGTGCATCAACTTCATCGGCGACGGCCTACGCGATGCCTTTGACCCGCGTCAAAAGAAATTCAACCCACGCAAAGCTAAAGAGCGTGTAGCGCACTCAGCCGAAAACGGTTTGGGTATCGCTGGAGAATCCTTGCAAATGCAATCAGGCGGATTCCAAGGTTCTGGTCCTCTCTCAGACGACGAGACCCGTGAACACGACCAAGAAGTTATCCGTAAAGAAACACGAGATAACTAGACGCCTCGTGGTTAGCTCAGATAAAAACACCTGAGCTAACCACCAACGGCGTGAGAATTGATAATTACAGAGTGAACAGCTGAATAAGCGTGAGACCCCCAAGAACACACATGATGATGATTCCGCGGGTATCACGAACGCTAGAAGCTACAGGTTCTACCTGTTCGAGCGCACCATCTTCGACAAGCTCTTGCCAATACCCACGAATCATACGTGCAGTAGCGCCAGAGAGAGTCGAAGGTAAGTCACTAGGACGAATCGCCCCGTCTTGTTGGGGAGTAATGGCGGGCAATCCTTGTGACTCCGAACGATGAGCTTTGAAAGAATGAGCCATTCCAGAACCACTTACGGCAAAGGAAGAGTAACTTTTTTCAGCGGTGACGAGAGTCAACGCATAGCGTGTAGAAACATCGATAAGGCAAGAGTAGTTAACGCGGTGAGTCACAAAGGGATTAACTACCACAACATCTTCCACATCGATAACCACTTTGGGGTAGTACATCACATACCAGGTAGCATAGACAGCAAAGAACAGAGGCAGGATAGAACGAACTAAAAGGTCTGTTCGTCCAGTCATTGTCCAAGCAGCTAAGATGCTCAACGCACCAAAAATAGCAATAGCTAGATAAACGTACGACATCTTAGAACGAATAACTACCGGTGGTTGGTGCAAATATTGTGAAGCCATACAGGCTATCTTCTCATTCTTATTCAGCTTTCGTTCTGATCTTTTTGATCTGCCGCTTTAGAACACCATAAATTTTTTTTACAGTTGGGATAGTACCAATGACTACACAGCCAGCTACAACACGTCAAGGCAGTGAGCCTGTCCTCGTCGTCCGAGACCTCTCCGTAGACTTCGGTGTCGATAAACAATGGGTTCCTGCTGCCATGAACCTCAACTATGAGGTTCACCCCGGAGAAGTACTCGCCATCGTTGGTGAATCCGGATCCGGTAAATCTGTTTCCTCAATGGGCATGATTGGGCTACTCCCAAAAAATGCCAAAGTCACCGGTTCCGTTAAACTCAATGGTCGTGAACTCATTGGGCTGAGCAACGGTGAACTACTAAGCGTTCGCGGTAACGACATCGCCGTCATCTTCCAAGAACCGATGACCGCGATGAACCCTGTCATGACCGTCGGCGACCAAATCGTCGAAACTCTACGTCTTCACAAGGACATCTCTCCTGCTGAAGCAAAAGCTGAAGCACTCAAAATGCTTGAAATGGTAGAAATGCCAGACCCCGTCAAAGCATTTAACTCTTATCCTCACCAGATGTCTGGTGGTCAGCGTCAACGTGCCATGATTGCGCAATCACTCTCGACCGACCCTAAACTTCTGATTGCAGATGAGCCGACAACTGCTCTTGACGTAACAGTCCAAGCAGAAATTCTTCAGCTCATGCGCAACCTGCAGAAAAAACTTCACTCAGCAATTATCTTGATTACTCACGATATGGGTGTTGTCGCAGACCTCGCTGACCGTGTTGCTGTGATGCGTCGTGGTGTCATCGTTGAGTCAGGCGAAATCCATGAGGTGTTCAATAACCCTCAACATGAATACACTCAGGCACTTTTAGATGCTGTGCTACATCTTGGCGGTAACGAAATCGACGTCAATGAAGCTATCGACGACGCCGCCGAACAGATTCGCCCAGCAACAGAGGTACTCGAAAAAGTCGCTCCTCAACCTACCGGTGAAGTCATCCTCAGCCTTGAGAACGTCTCTTTGGAATACCCAAAACAAGGACGCGTTGGACCGTTCCGTGCAGTTTCTAACGCAAATCTTACCGTTCATGCTGGAGAAGTCGTCGGTCTTGTTGGTGAATCAGGCTCCGGCAAATCTACGATTGGTCGTGCAACCGTTGGATTCTTGGACGTTGCAGAAGGAAAACTTACCGTCAACGGTGAAGATATCACCAAACCAACCCGTGCTCAGCTTGCTAAGGTCCGTCGCGAAGTTGGTATGGTCTTCCAAGATCCTTCATCTTCTTTGAACCCACGTTTGCCCATTGGCGAATCCATCGGTGAACCCATGCAACTGGCAGGTGTTGCTAAAGGCGCTGAATTACAAAAACGTATTGAAGCGCTCCTCGACCGTGTTGAGTTGCCTCGTTCATACCGTAACCGTTACCCACACGAACTTTCTGGAGGTCAGAAACAGCGTGTTGGTATCGCGCGTGCACTCTCCTTGAAACCCAAACTGCTCATCGCAGATGAGCCGACTTCTGCTCTTGACGTTTCAGTTCAGGCACGCGTACTGGAGCTCTTCCAAGAACTTCAAGCAGAAATGGGCTTCGCCTGCCTATTCGTCACTCACGACCTTGCTGTCATTGACGCTCTTGCAGACCGTATTTGCGTTATGCGTCGTGGCGAAATCGTAGAGCAAGGTTCTCGTGAGCAGATTCTTCGTCACCCACGTGAAGCATACACTCAGCGTCTGCTGGCTGCCGTTCCTCTACCAGACCCTGACGCTCAAGCTCAACGTCGAGAGCTTCGTCAGCGTCTCTTAGAAGAAACTGGCGATACTATCTAACATTGCAGTGACACAAACGGGGGTGTGCATCTTTGATACGGTGCGCACCCCCGATTGCGTATTCTTTGAGCCATTACACACAATAGAGACTTAGGATAGTGTCTATGGTTGTGCGTAGTACAGAAAAAATCCTTATCGTTATCGGCTCCGGGTCACGTCATTCTGCTTCAGCGATGCTCGCAGAAAAAATACGTCAAGGCCTCACCACAGAACACGAGCATCATGCTCGCTCACGAGAGTTTCATGAACTATACCTAGGCCAATATGCCATGGACATGGCAGACTTCATCTCAGATGGATTCCCCTCAGATGACCTAGCAGAAGCGCTTGAAAGAGTCCGCTCAGCCTCGGCTATTATCGCTATTACGCCAGTCTTTAACGCCAGCTATTCTGGTCTTTTCAAAATGTTCTGGGATATGACCGAACTCGGTGACATTGCTCGAACCCCAACCATCGTTGCTGCGGTGGGAGGAAGCTGGAAACACTCACTCATGGTTGAGTACAGCCTCATACCGTTATTCAGATACCTTCAAGCTGACCTTGTACCTACCGGAATCTACACAACGAACACTTCGCTCAACCCCTCAGCGGAAGACTCGCACCGCACAAATAGCCGTATTGAACGAGCCACCGCAGAACTCTCTGAAAAACTACGGTTATTGAACTCAACCGCCACCTCATAGAACACGAATAGCACCAAGTTTTAGCTATAGAATCATAGTCACTGCCCCAACAACGCTGTGCGGCAGAGACCATCAACGACGATATATCTCAAGGAGATGAACAAACCTTATGACCATCAATAAAATCGACAGGATTACTGTTCTTGCCACCGGAGGAACCATTGACAAGGTGTATTCCCTCCAAGGCGAACTAGAGATCGGGGACCCTTCCGTCCCACAACTATTAGCGCCGGTACTGACCGACATCGAATTCACTCTTGAATCCGTACTCCGTCTTGACTCACTCGACATGGAAGACTCACATCGTGCAGTACTCGTGAACGCCCTTGAAAAAGTCACGGACGACCATATCATCATTACCCATGGCACCGACACCATGCCAGAGACCGCACGATACATCCACCAATACGCACAACGAGAAAACAAAGTTATTGTCCTATGCGGTGCCATGCAACCAGCTTCTATGCGCAGTTCTGATGCAGGCTTTAACTTCGGTATGGCAGTGGGCGCAATGAATCTACTGAGCCCCGGAGTCTACATCTGCATGAGTGGAAAAGTCTTCTCCGCAGAAGAAGTACACAAAGACCGCTCACGCGGAATCTTCGTCTCTGACCAGTAGAAATCCGGTACCTGAAAACTCATGAGTGCACACTGATACTAGCTGAGATAGTATGAGATAGGCACCATAAAACTCTGTGAAGGGTAAGACAACGATGACAGAAAATAACGGTTATACCCCTCGCACTGAGGGGAACTACCAAACACCTCAGTACACACCACAAGCCTCCCAACCCTATGCTGGGCAACAACCCACCCCATACTCTCAATACATGGGGTATACCGGCGGGCAAGAACGAACAAAACCAGTAGCACCACAAACCATCAAAATTGCGGCATCCGCTATTTACGTTCTGGTGGGGCTCTCTCTCATCTCCAATATCTACACTCTCTTCTTGACCTCAGCAGATACCGGAATTGGTGATGAAACCCTAGAATTTGCTGCCAAGCTCGTCAGCACCGTGTATAGTCTCGCAATGCTAGGTTTCTATATCCTGCTCGCTATTCTCATCACTAAGGGCGCTAACTGGGCGCGAATCGTCATGACGGTACTATCTGGTCTGAGTATTTTCGTATCTCTGGTTGGGCTCTTCTTCGTAAGTCTGATGCAACCATTCCTCTCAGAATTTTCTGACATAACAAGCACCGAACCTTTCGACACCGTCATTCAGGTCTTAGTATTTATTACTTCAATCGTCATTATCGTTGCACTATGGATGCCTAAATCTCATACCTTCTTCGCTGAAACAGCCATCTATAAGCGACAGCAAATGTTTGCTAGATAGCCTCTACAATAGGACAGACATGGATAAGACATGTCTGTCCTCTCTTTTGTCTTATAGGGTAACCTAAAAAGTAGCTAAAAATGCGGGCTCCCCAACTTATGCCTGCAGACAGCGCAACACACATGAACATACTCCTTATCACGCACCACTATGAGCCAGAACTTGGCGCACCTCAGCGTCGCTGGTCAGCCCTTATCCAACGCTGGATGCAAGACGGTCACAGCGTCACTGTGTGTTGCCCACCTCCGCATTATCCCGATAAAACAAGTACTCAAAGCCTCCGCAAAAACAGCAGTAAGGTCTTCCGCCGTGCCAGCGGAAGACACGGTGAAACCCTGATTCGTATGCCGTATCTTCTGCACGGATACCACTCAATACCACGAACCCTAGACCAAATAATTACCGCCGCAGGAACAGTAGGTTATTGTGCCGTGCAACGAGTGCAATACGTATTGCGTAGATGGCGAAACTCAGAAAACAGCATAGACCAACCCTTTGACGTTGTTATTTCGACCGTTCCTGGCATCCCGAGTCTTTTTGCAGGGGTTGTTGTGTCCAAACTATGGGGTGTTGAACATATTGCAGAGATGCGTGATGCTTGGCCAGACATCATTACCGGAGACATCACATCTCAGACCAGAAAACTTCCATGGTACCGTCACCTCATTAAACGCAGTATTCATGCCACCATCACATACTGCCAACGTCAAGCAGACGCTGTTGTCGTCACCACCGAACACTTTAGTGACGTGCTCAAAGAACGTGGAATACACCCAGTATTCGTTGTTCCGAACGGGGCCGAACCTCAAGAATTTGAGCAGGCTCAACCTCTCCAACTAACAGAACGGCACCGTCACGAACTCCGTATTCAATACCTCGGTACCGTGGGACGTAGCCAAGGTCTGAGCGTCGTCCTTGACGCGCTCAAAATACTCGAACACAAAAGACCAGAGCAACGTTTTATCTTACGTATCATCGGAGAAGGCGCCGAAATCCCTGCACTGAAACAACTTGCCACAACAGAAAACCTTAAGGTTCAGTTTATTCCCCCTATACCTCGAGAAGAACTAGGGGAAGCATACGCATGGGCAGATGTGCACCTCGTATCACTTCGTAAAACAAAACCATTCGCATGGACAATACCCTCAAAAATCTTTGAACTACTAGCAACTCGACGACGAATTATCGCCCTTGTCGACGGTAGCGCCGCAAAACTCCTCGAACAAAGCGGCGTTGCCACCGTGATACCACCACAAAACTCCTCAGCTTTAGCAGACGCTCTCGCCGACCTCAACGCACACCCAGAAGACCTTATCGTCGGAGAATCTGGAGTAAAACTTCTCAAAGAACGGTACAGCTACAACACCATGGCAAAGCTCTATCAAAAAGCCTTAGACTTTTGCCAACAACACCGTACCGGCTAAAACACCCCCATGAACCAGAACTCGCATAAGAAAATGACCTTACCGCCCCTACGAGACTTCGCGCGCAATACCTTGATGACCTGCCAAGTTATCGGCAGACACCTCAACGATGACCCCCTACTACTAGGGATTAACATTGCTCGTTTAGCGCCAGCACAACTTTCTGAACGCATCGGCAAACTCTTAACACAACTACCCGGAGCCGGAACACACGCCCTAGGAGCCTACCTCCTCGGAAAAGATTTTCCTGCCGAAGCACAAGAACTACTCACTACACACACCACCTCACGATGGCAAAAAACTCAGCAAAGAATCGCCGCAGAAACTGCCATCCACTACGGACTCATCCACTGGAAAGACCCAAAAATACCGGCAAAAACTCGTGCCCGCAGCGCATGGGATAACGGAGCAATCGATGAAGCTATTAACCTCGCACACACTGCAGGAGCACACTCATACGCTCACCGCCTAGAATCAGAAAAAAACCTGCTAGAGTCCAACTATCAGCTTCCACTAAATGGCAGCACACAACATGTGCCACAACGAACAATGCCCTCAGGCAACGGGCAAAAAATTAACGCACTACACCTCATTACCAACTCCCTGCCAGCAACACAATCTGGGTACACTCTACGCACTCAACGCCTACTCAACGCCCTCATTCATGCTGGAGTGACTATTCATGCGCTCACCCGCACCGGATACCCCGTCATGGTTGGAACATGGAACGCAACACCAACAGTGCATGTAGAGGAAGTGACCTACCAGCGTACGTTGCCCCTCAAACTGGCAAAAACCCACGCCCAGCGACTAACCCAATGGGCAAACTATGCCCGTCAGATTGTTCAACAAGAAAAAATTAACCTCATTCACACCACCACAAACTACCCCAACGCTATCGTTGCAAAAGCCCTCTCCCAAGAACTAAACATTCCGTGGGTCTATGAGGTACGAGGAATGATGGAACAAACGTGGGTCTCCCAAAAGAAAACCCCACAACAGCAAAAAGACGCCGAGCAGAGTCAACGTTTCACAAGCATCCAAGCACGAGAAACACAACTCATGCATGAAGCCCACCATATCGTGACACTCAGCAACGTGATGAAAAACCTCATCATCGAACGCGGTATTCCCGCTGAAAAAATTACCGTTATCCCTAACGCCGTCCGAGAAGAACTCTTTGAACAAAATCTCAGTTCAACACAAGCACGCAAGCTCTTAGGGCTTCCCCCCGAAGGCTTCTGGGTCGGTTCGGTAAGCTCCCTCGTCGACTATGAAGGCTTCGACGTTCTTCTTCGAGCAGTAGCTATTGCACGATCTCAAGGAGAAGACATCCGAGTGCTTCTTGCTGGAAGCGGAGCAGCGCAGCCCTCTCTGCGTTCTCTCGTGAAAGAACTCAACCTTCAAGAACACACCGTATTTCTCGGTAAAATAACACCCGATAAAGCGATGATTGCGCATCAAGGGTTAGACCTCTTCGTTGTTCCTCGAAAAAACACAAGAGTATGCCGTTCTGTCACACCACTCAAACCCATTGAGGCGATGGCGCTCAAACGCCCAGTACTATGTAGCGATATTCCACCGTTAGCAGAGCTTATCAACAACACAGTAACAGCGCCGACAGGTAAACTGTTTTTAGTAGAAAATTGCCAATCTTTGGCAGAAGCCATTATTGACCTCAAGAATAATCCGCCCCTAAGAGCAGAATTAGCACGTCAAGGCAGAGAATTCGCACGGACACGAACATGGAAGAGTAACGCTGAACGAATGACAGAGGTATACCACAAAATAGTAGGGGGTTCTCAACATGAGTAAACAAAAACCCCAATACACGCCGAGTTCACCGTTAAATCCATCCGTAGAAGAATACCGACGTTATATCGAGTCTGGAAAACTCTACCGAGTAGGTGTCCGTAAAAGTCCCATCGTCTACCTACGGCAAACCTGGGAACGTCGCGCCTACATGTGGAAAGACTCCCGCGCTAAAGTCCGAATGCAGAACCGCCAACACCGTCTTGGCTCTTGGTGGCTAGTGATTAAACCCGTCTTTGACGTCATCTTCTTCTGGGTTCTTTTTGGTCTTATCCTCAACACCTCACGCGGTATGCACAACTACAACGCATACATCATCATTGGGGTGCTGATGTTCCAATACTTCTCACGAGCACTCGTGACTAGTTCCACCGTTATGTCACAAAACCGCTCAATGATGAGGGCATTCTCTTTCCCTAGACTGACTGTGCCTATCTCCTTAGCGCTTCGTGAAGCGCTCTCGAGCATACCCGTTATCATCGTCATGATTATCGGTATCGTGCTCATCCCACCACACGTCATCCCGTCATGGACATGGTTACTCTTTATCCCCGCATTCTTACTCAACGTTCTTTTCAACCTTGGTTTGGGGCTCATCATTGCTCGTATCGCTTACGTCATCCCCGATATATCTCAAGTAATTAACGTCCTAACACGTTTCTTATTGTATGGTTCAGCAGTAATCTTCCCCATCGAACGGTTCATTCACCACCCCGTCATAACGCACATTATCCAATCAAACCCCATCTATATTTTCTTAGACCTATACCGCCATATCCTCATGGATCATTCTCTCGGAACCCTATATCACTGGGGATCTCTTGGCGCATGGAGCATCGGATTACTGCTCATTGGTTTCTTCACATTCTGGCATGCAGAGGAGGTGTACGGTCGTGAACTCAACAACTGATCTCAGCGAACTCGTCTTCGGCACAAAAACACCGAACGTACTTGTAAACAATGTCTCTCTAGACTACGTTGTCTCATCAGGTAGAAGCCGTATCACTCAACCTGCCCCTAAAAAGATTGTGCACGCACTGCAACCACTTTCCTTCGTCGCCCATGAAGGAGAGTTCATCGGTATCGTAGGGCGTAACGGCTCTGGAAAAAGCTCCCTCCTACGCCTCATCGCCGGACTAGAAACACCCACCAGCGGTGAAGTATACGCATCTTCTCCGCCCTCGCTCATCGGTGTTCACGGTGTGCTCAACAACGACCTCTCTGGCGAAGAAAATATTGAGCTAGGCTGTCTTGCGATGGGGCTTACCCCTGCCGAACTACCTGATGCAAAAACCCAAATCATGGAATTAGCAGGTATCGGAGAAGCTATTAACCGTCCGATGCGAACCTACTCTTCAGGTATGGCAGCCCGTCTCCGCTTCGCCATCATGTTAGCGAATCGTCCGCGCATCACTCTCATCGACGAGGCCCTCTCAACCGGTGACGCATCTTTTGCAGATCGTTCAGCTCAAGCGATGAAAGAACTCCTAGACCAAGCCGGCACCGTATTCCTCGTCAGCCATGCTGCTCAAACCATCGAAAATATGTGTACTCGCGCAATCTGGCTCGATTTTGGCGAACTCGTCATGGACGGTGACGCTCGAGAAGTAGCCAGAAAGTATCGTTGGTTCGCCCATAACATCGCCCAAGGTGACGAACGTAAAGCAGCCCGACTACTATACGATGCAAAAGAACTAGGACGAGAAGGATACGTCAAGAACTCAGAATAAGAAGAACATTCTTGAGTGACTAAGAGAAGAAAACCATGAAAAAAGTATCTGGCAAATATACCGTGATGGTCGTCTACGGTACCCGCCCCGAAGCAATCAAAGTTGCTCCGGTCATTCACCAGCTCAAAACCTCAGAACATTTTAATGTTCTCGTCGTTTCTACTGGGCAACATCGTCAAATGCTAGAACAAGTTAACACTGTCCTAGGGCTTGAACCAGACTATAGCCTAGATATCATGCAAGAGAACCAAGGTCTTAACGACACCGCTGTCAAAATCCTTGATCAAATCGGTAAACTCTGTGCCCAAGAAAAACCAGACATTCTACTGGTACAAGGAGACACCGGCACCGCCTTATACTCTGCTTTAGCTGCGTTCAACCACCAGATACCAGTCATCCACCTAGAAGCTGGCCTTCGCTCAGGAAATATCACATCACCTTTTCCTGAAGAAGGAAACCGTAAACTGATTAGCCAAATAGCTAGCTTGCACTTAGCACCAACTGAGGGCTCTAAAAATAACCTTCTTGCCGAAAACTTTAAACCTAACGATATTCTTGTAACGGGTAACTCGGTTATCGACGCTTTGCTCTCTCAAGAAGAAGCTCGTCCCGAAGAATTCTCACAAGAGATGCAAGGACTTCTCAACGACACCTCACCTATTGTGCTCATTACTGCTCACCGTCGAGAAAACCTTGGCGAACCGATGGAACGAATCGGGCAAGCCATCGCCTACTTAGCTCAAAAATATCCCGAGCATCGTTTCGTTTTCCCCGCACATATGAACCCTAAAATTCGGGGGAGCCTGCTACCGATATTTGCCGGTATCAAGAATATTATTGTTCTAGACGCTTTACCGTACCAAGAGTTTACGGCTTTACTGCGCGCCTCAACACTCGTACTCACAGACTCCGGCGGTCTACAAGAAGAAGCTCCTAGCATCGGCATTCCTGTACTCGTCCTTCGTGAGAACACTGAACGTCCTGAAGCTATTACTGCGGGCACTGTAAAACTTGTAGGTACACGCACCGACAATATTATTTCTGAAACTGCACGACTCCTAGACGACCCAGAAGCTTATCGGCAGATGTCAGTGGCGGTAAACCCCTACGGCGACGGTGCTGCAAGCAAACGTATTATCCACGCGCTAGAGAAGTTCTTCGGGCTACGCACAGACTGTGAAGAATTCACCATCAACTAATGCCCAGCACCTCGTAATCGCTATCTCCAAAATCCCTTAGTATCAATGACTTCTTTACCGGCAAGAGCACACGCAGGTACTAAAGAGAAAGCCTGATGATCCACTAATAACAGCACAATATTCGCATCCGCTAAAGCATCCTCTAAAGAAGCCAAATGTACTTGAGGATAGTCTCTTAACACAGATGGAAGCTCCGAAATATGGGGTTCGACCACAGTCAAAGAACTATGGGGAAGCTCTTGTGCTAACTGCTGAGCAATCTTTAACGCAGCAGATTCACGTAAATCATCAATATCAGCTTTAAAAGATAGCCCCAGCACCGCGATACGGGCAGAATCTACACGTGCCACAGCTGACTTCACCTGTTCAATAACCCATTGCGGTTTTCTATCGTTCACCTCACGAGCGGTACGAATCAGTGGCGAATTTTTGGGGTCAGAAGAGACAATAAACCATGGGTCTACCGCAATGCAATGACCACCAACACCTGGCCCAGGCTGCAAAATATTCACCCGCGGATGATGGTTAGCTAAATCAATAAGCTCCCAGACATCAACACCTAAGGACTCTGCAATCAGCGATAGCTCATTAGCAAACGCAATATTGACATCACGGAAAGAGTTTTCGGTAAGCTTAGCTAACTCCGCAGTAACATCGTCAGTCTCTAAGAGCTCTCCGGTGCAAAAAGTCCGGTAAAGCTCGCAGGCCTTTTCAATAGCACGAGGAGACTGTCCTCCGATAATACGGTCATTCGTTACTAATTCTTCTAGCGCACGCCCCGGCAAAATTCTTTCAGGACAGTGTGCAAAATATATGACAGGTAACCCCTGAGGATTAGGAGCCCCATCTGCGCATAAATCTGGGCGTAACGACAGAATATATTGCGCCAACTTCTGCGTTGTTTGAGGTGGGGACGTAGACTCTAAAATGATGAGTTCTCCACCGCGTAATAACGGAGCAATCTTTTCACCAGCACTAAAAATATACGAAAGATCGCCTTCCTTCGTCTCAGTACAAGGCGTCGGTACCGCAATCACAAAAGTATCGCTATGCCGAGGCTCTGTACTGGCACGGAAACAACCAGAGTCTAGTACCTGACGGAGTTTCTGCTTTAAACCTGGTTCAACAATAGTGAGCTCACCACTATTGATAGCATCAACAGCTTGTTCGTTAATATCGAAACCATGCACATCTAACCCATGGTTTGCCATAATCACCGCGGTAGGTAGACCAATATACCCCAAGCCGACAAAGGTGACTGAATGGTTAGACATGAGAACTCCCAAGGTGAGCTTGCGGGTTAAAGATCAACAGTGATATTCCAGTAATCGCTTTTTTCTACGGTATCTCCAGAATCTTTGTAAGCAGGAGATGCCATTGACAGATGGGGACGTTCCCATGCGATGTTACGTCGAATAATTTTTGCTGGAGAACCCGCGATAATACAGTTATTAGGAAAAGCCTTATTTACGATGGAACGTGCTCCAACGACGCAACCGTCGCTAATATCAGCACCTCCCATAATGTAGGATTCTATTCCCAGCCATACGTGGTTTTTGATAGTGATATCTTTTGCGGTGTTAATTCTTTGGTTGGTGCGTACATCAAAAATTGGATGTCCATCATCACCTCGTACTTTAACGCTACCAGCAATCATCACGTCGTTACCGATACGTACTGTTGTGCCTTCTACCGCAGAAATTTGTACGGGGGTTGTTGTTGATACGTTATCACCGATGAGGGCAGAAGAATCTTCTCCAATACGAATATTTGCGCTGAAAGGTGCTACTGAACCGTCGTTGGCACCAATTTCGCATCGACCGTTATTTTGGTCGAATTGGATGTTTACGAGACGGACTCGTGCCTTTTCGTGTACGACGAGAGTATTATTCTTGCCTCGAAAAGTGATAGATATTTTGTTATCAAGTGGTTTTTCACCGGAATAGATAATTCGGTTTCCATCTTGATCTGTGTATTCAGATATAGCTTTTAGAACGTGCATGTGTCGTCATTCCTATCGACGGCGCTTGCGGGCGAGTAGATTCCCCTTTTTCTTATGACTCGCAGAACCACGCGTTTTCTTATTTTTTGGGGTGGGGTTTTCTTGGGGTGTTTCAGCTTTTTGTGTGGGGGAGGACTCGACGTCTGGGGAGGATGTCGTATTGGTCTCCTGACGTGTAGCTGATGGTGGCTGTTCGTATGAAACTTTGTGAAGCACGCCAGAAGGCATTGTGTCTACGGGAGTGCTCTCAGGGAGAGTTTCTACAGTACTACTTTGAACGGTAGCCTTTGAAACAGTTTTCTTGGCTTTTTTCTTTGCGGTAGCTTGTGATGTGCTACTTGCTGAAACACTAATCTTGTCGGGCGTTATTGCTCGTCGTCGTGGAAGCACCGTCTTCTGATAAGGTGTCTCTGTCAATAGTGTGCGTTGACGTTGTGCACTACCTAATACATTGAGACGACGTTTTTTAATCCAGTTCGCAAATGGGCGACGATCAATATCAAGGTTCTCTACTGGGCGTACAACAACAACCTGAACCTTAATCCAGTCTGTTTTTACGAGGCTCTTAACAATTTCAGCATCTGCGTGAGCACTATGTAAGACTATTCGTAAACGTTCACAACCGGAAGTGATGACGGTGCGTAATGCAAAGAGCTGAACGAAAGTGAAGTCATCTAAGGACTCTACAACGGTAAGAGATTTCGTTGGAGTGGCCTCTTGGAAAGAAGACTCACGAACATAAGACGCACGGTTAATATCATCAACAATGTGAACCTCTGCAAGTACACCATCATGATTAATAATGTGTGCCCTATATTGGAAACGACCGAGGTTAGCGCCGTTGATAATCGTGTATTGTTCGATGTTTCCTTGTGTATCGATAGATAGTTTAGGAGCACCATTAAAGACAGGCTCTTGTATTTGGTCTTCTGCACGGGTAAGCCGCTCAGGAAATGTTCCTATATAGCGGGTTCCGTCGGTATTGAGACCTACTATCTTATCGAATTTTTCGATAGGGTCATAAGCTGCGTAGAGACGCTGAGCCGGCTTTGTGTACTTTACAAAGTCGTAGGAGTGGCTTGTGAGTAAGACACGAAGTCTTGTTCCTTCGTCATCAGCTTCAATAAACCAGTTTGTTTCAGTGTCTGAGCTAGCGCTTTCTGGAAGGCCAGACTCAATACGTAGCTGAGAGTAAAGGAACTGCTCGTCATGGAAGGTTCGGACATCTTCACATGCGATAGAACGTTCCGTGTTTGCGCCTAAGAACTCACGGATAACATTCAAAATGGATGGTAGCGCGATACGGGCAACTTCTCCATGTTTACCGTTGATACGGTACTTGGTGAGTTTAGGCACTCCTCGCACAAGTTCAATGAGGGAGTGGTTGCTCAGCTCATCCGAGGTGGTATAGAAATAGTGGATAGTGCGTTTTTGCTCAAGATAGGAGCGAAGTAGGTCTTCTGGCTGCTGTAACTTGCCAATATCTGGTGCCTGATCAAGATTTTCACGGAACGTACCATAAAGGTTATACCGGAAGAACGGCTTGTTCATATAGTAAGGCAGGTTCATCTGAGGAACTGCAAGCAAAAGCGTTGCCTGAGGGTATTCTTGAGCGTAGTGGATAGCAATAGAGCCACCTTTAGACGCCCCGAAGAACAGCATCTTGTCATCCTCGATACCGTATTTATCTTTGAAATTATCAAGGATTTTTTTGACCTTGGGGTACAGTGCCCTTCGGCTGCTATCGCACATCATGTATGTTCCTGAAACCATGTAGCGGTCTTGGAAACAAATCATCAGAGTATCGCTGAGATCTTGATCGCTGAGTGCTTTAAGGTAGCTCACCGCATAAGAAACACGGGTTGTAGAAGGACCAAACCCAGGGAACGTAATCAGAATTTTTGAAGGGTTTGTTGTATTTCCACGCAAAGAGTAGAAAACGTTATCGTGCTGCTCGACCCCATATTGTATATCGTATTTGACTTGTTGTTCTGTGGTGAAAGCACCTTCACTAATAGCAAGAGTGAACGGGGCATCAATACTGAGCGAGAAATTAGCAATATCGCGGGAGGTAACGATAATATTTCGGTACTCTAAGGGGAAGCCACGAGCTGGTGGCTCAATCTGATTACCGTAGACGACTTTACCGTTTTGGTAGAGTCTAAACTTTTGGTCTCGATACTCTTCCCAATTTTTGATGGTGAGTTTTGCAAAGTATTTTCCGGCTTCTAAACGTTCGGAACCGAGCCGTTCTAAACGGTCGTGTGCACCCTTTTCAAGGAGCAAATCAGCAATTTTTTCATTGCGTCGAGCATATTTATTGACAACTCGCGCAAAATCTCGGCTCTTCGGTGAGAAGGCTACTTTCTTGATGGCATTACGAGCACGTTTTTTGTTGAACGTTAAAGATACCTTTGTGACAGCATTCTGCGCACAATTTTTAACTTTTTGCGTGGCGGTCTTCTTCTCAACCTGTGCAGAACTACCTTGAGATATAGTTGCAAGTTCTTGAGATTTCTGCGGTTTAGGCTGAGTTTTTGGGGAATCTTGAGTTTCGAACTCAGGTTCTTGAGAGTTCTGAATTTCAGACTCAGGCTCTTGAGGTTGTTGAAGATCTTGTTGAGGAGCCATCTTAAAGTTCCAGCATCCTTTCAATAATTGTTGAGCTAATACGATCTACTGAGACTCCTTCAAAGAACACCGCACGGCGACGTTCATACTCTTCTGAAGGCTGAAGATATGTTTCGTTGAGAATATAGTTCAAAATATCTTCGGAATGTTTGAAGACCGGACCTAAGCCATCTTTCTCATAATCAAGACGTGACTCATAAGGCTGCTCTTCAAAGAAATCATCAAGATCCCACTGATAGTATGCGATAGGAATACCAACAAAAGCGGCGTCAAGAACGACGGAACTATAATCGGTAAAGACCATCTCTGCTGATGCGATAGCCTCGCTATAGCTCAAATCTGAGAGCACAACACGTTCAGAGAATTCAAAGCAATCTGCACGTCGTTCAGTGTTTGGGTGCAACTGAACGAGGAGTTTCTTATCGTGTTTTTCGAGATATTCAAGTAACTTCGGGTTTGTCATAATACCGTTAATTGACTTGAAATAGTCTGACTCGATGAAACTTTCGGTAGTGGCAGTTTGCAAATTAAAACGCCATGTTGGCATGAATAAAAGATGTTCGGGGTCTTTCATGTTCTGAGCTAATGTCTCTAGACGAGGAATGCCAGAATTGAGTGTTTCTACTGCTGCAAGCTTGCTCAGATAATCTGCTTCAATCTTTCCGGTAGCAACAAAAATGTCAAAGTGCTTGGACAAAATCCAGTCGGTCATGTCGTTGAGCTGAATACCGTGCTGTAGGTACACAAACCGTGAATTTTGTAGGGTTTTCCCGCGGTAGCTAATGTTATAAATCTGTGAAGCTACGACAAGATCTGAGATGAGGAATTTCTCATAGAACTCATCACTGAAGAAGGGGATAAGCTTGAATCCTTTTTCTTCGAGACGCTCCCAATCCGGAGACTTTTTATTCAGCGCAAAATATACGTTGTTATATTCTGGATAATTCTTGGTGAAATAATCGTAGAGGTGTTCGGCGTTATCGTCCGCTTGCATGGGGCGGTCATAGAAAATGATGGTCGAGTTAGGACGAATAGGGCGTGAGTAGAAGTCATAAGATCCGGGGCGTTCACGTCCAACACGCAACTCTTTGGAAAGGTAAGAACGCCCAATTTCTACAGTCTGTTCTGGGAACTCGATGGAGTACAAATGATAGTACGATTCATCTCGTTCTTCCTCTGAAGGGAACTCTAAATAAGCGTCTCGTTCAGTGAGCTGTTTGAAGAGGTAGCGAGAGTTATTCGGATCTGCAAACCAGTTGAACATTCCTAGTTCAAAGGGGTTTAACGCCTCTGCGAAACTTGAGAGTTCTTCAAGCCCAAAGAAGCGTATGAGTTCGCGGATATGTCCGATAGATAAGGTGCTCTTCTTGGATCCGCGAAGCCCACGAAGAGAAAGAATGAGTAGCCGCAGAATATAAAGACGTAGTTCTTGGCAGGTAGTAGAAATTAGTGGAACCATTCTGTCAATGGTTTGTTCGGGGACGATTCCGATAGCTACTTTTGTCACAGAAGATACGGAATATCCGGTATCGATGCGTGGTGCTGAATTAATGGACCAGTATAGGCGATAGGTGATGTATAGGCTGGAACGGTCTAAATCGGAGACTATTTCTAATAATTCGGCAAGGCGTTTTGTGTTGTAGGCAATACCAAAGACGTCGGTATCTCGGTTATAGAAATAGTTGTTATCTATTTTGGTGCGTGAGGTGAGCGCCGGCACTTCTCCCATGTAAATTTTTGGTTCGACGAGGTATTCGGTTTTCTCGTCGAGGGTCTCTAACAAGGTTGGCATGTATTCAAGAGAAATACGGTGTGTGTCTTTCATGAACACTATGTATTTGCTGTTGATTCTTGAGCAGAGAGCCTTAATGGTTGCAGTGTTGAGGAGGTCCTCAACAATTTCTATCGAATATCTGTCTTCCCAAAATAGGTGTGCTGAAACAAGCCGTCGATATAGTTCAGATTCTTTATCTAAACCATTGGGAGATTCGACAATAACGGTAAGAAGATTGGCGCCTGCCGGCATGGATACCTCGTAGAAACGTATATGGGGAAATGTTTATGCGTAAACACCAGTCTAAGTGATAAAAAAGGAATATCCTACCTTCCTTACAGTTCTGAAGAATTGATTTTATGAAGGAATTGAAAATTGAGCATAGTTATTAAGAATAGTTCTCAATAAAACTTTGCATGAATGTCTCTCCAAATTATTATGTGGGCCCCGATATAACTGATGTATTGAAAGCAATAACCTTGGAACTTCTCTTAGCCCATCAACAACAGGGCCCTGCTCTTGAGGAACGTTCTTCAACCGACGATGGGGTAGCGCTGCTTCGGTAGGTTCTAGTACTCGAATAACAGGAACACCCGCAAACCAACTGTCTTCAGCAATGGAGGAGCGATCTGTTATGACAGCACAAGAACGAGCAAGAAACTCATGAAATTGATGACCATAACAAGTCTCTACCGGAAAATCGATATGATACTTATTGATGGCAGACTCCATATTTGGATGCACAAAAAATACAGGATGAAGCTCCACACCGCGCTCGTCATAAAATTTTTGTGGCAACCAATCTGCTGTCCAGTGATTAACCCAATCTTGAAGATCTTGCCCACTACCATGAGCACATAAACTGCTATCCCATGTAGGGGAAATCAGCACAATATTCCGGTGAGTTTGCTGCTGAATAAGATGATTTAACCTATCAAAACGAGGCAACCCAGAAGCGATGACTTCAGGAGCGCTAATGGTGTAATGAGAACCTTCTGCCAGCAGAAGCTCATTTTCTTCAATCGTGCTGGTTACCATCAAATCAATACGACGAGGATTAAGCCAACGCCAAATCTGATGTCGAATAACACCATGCTGCAAGAACACTAAACACTGGTGCTGACCTAACTTTTGAATGGCAGATACAACTTGCCCATCGCTAATATCACTTAGAAATAAGAATTGTGCTTGTCGCACATACCGAACATACTCTTCACTTTCTACCGCAACAAGGTGATACCCTAGTTCCTCCAAACGCGCCCAATCAGGGGAAGAAGAACTCAACACAAAGACGTGCTGAACCTGCGGTGCATGATGCTGAGCATATTGGTAGAAAACTTCTGCATTATCTCCAGCGCGATGCGCCCTATCCATATAAAGCCACAACGGTATCTGGGTGGTATCTTCAAGAACAGAACCCTGATGAGTAATAGATTTTCTCAGATGCCAAAACTTCTGACGCAACTTATAAAGAGTTCTACGAAGCGACACCTTCTGAGAATCCGTTTTAGCATCTATAACAGCTGGTGCTGTCTCTTGCTTTTGAGCTAATCGAGGCAACTGCGGTAATCCCCTATAGGGAGATACCTCATAGACTTCATGATGAACTAGCGCTTGAGACACCAAATCAGAAAACCAAAGGATACGTTCTCGTACAAACTCCGTATCGTATAGCGTGTGACTAACCCATGTACTGTGTTCGGAAAAGAGTCGGAATCCATCGGACGTCAAAAATTCTTCCTGTCTCAGACTGCCCACAAAAAAATACGTATATTTGCGACTCTTCTGCCATGGGCGTTGCTGATAACGAATGACATAACCATTAAGTATGTTGCCAGTTTGAACGGACTCAGAACATGCTAACAACATCATTCTTCGGTCTAGGCTTAGCGGTGTTAGAGCATAATTTTCTATGGTTTGAACAGAAAGATAACGAGCGACCTGTCGAATATGCTTAGCACAGCTCTGACGTACTGTCGAGGTAAGCTCTAATGAAGGGTGAAAAACCTCTCTGTCAGCTTGAATATACCAACTTAGCTCATAGATGAGGACGTTCTGAAGCCAAATAGGTAACTGACCTGAGCATTGCTTAATCCACTGGTAATAGGCGTGAATAAACGGAAGATGATACTTCTCAGGCATACTCCAAGCACGAGTGCTGAGAGAACCTGAAGAACCGACCGAATAGAGGTATCGGGCGTGGGAACTAAAACCTACTAGCCCTTGTGCTTGTAGAAGATACCGAACAATAAAATCGGCGTCTTCAGAAAACCTAAGTTCAGGGTTGAACTGCATACTATAATCCCTAAGACCTTGTAGAGGGAAAACAGCGCACACTGCTGAAAGACCAATCATGTGAGGATCGTCTTCTAAAGAAACCAAACAATCACCAGAAGCAAAACGATACCGCAAGGGATGTGTATCCTCTACCTGCTGGTTAAGCACCCTTAACGGGCGAGTATGAATGATAGATGGCGGATGACTACTATAATCGAGAAAATCTTTGATTGCTTCAAAATAGTTACTATCGTATGCATCATCGGCGTCAAGAAAAGTCACCCATTCAGAACGAGCGTGCTCTAACCCAATATTGCGAGCAACACTTACCCCACGACAGGCTGGGCTATAGTCTTCTCCCGTATACAACACTTGGACACGATTTTGCTCTACTCCAAGACGACAAGCAACCTGTGCAGTTTGTTCACCGCCATCAACCACAATCAGTACCTGCCCGACGAGGTCACTGGCTAATGCCGAATCTACTGCACGAGAAAGAGTCTCATGGGCGTGAGAAGCTGGAATGATGACGTCAAAGAGCGGATTACTCACCAAGAAGCACCTTACGCCATAGGTGATTGGACTGAACATAGTCGAACCGTGCAGCATATGATGAGGCTTTATCACTTTGCTCTTGCCATGTTCCAGCTTGAACTGTGTGATAGATGAAAGACGCAATATCTTCAGGCTTCTCAAAGACCCAATGGGCACCAAAAATTTCGGTTACACCGGTACGCTGTAAAAAGAGAGGTACCGCACCCGAAGCCATGCCCTCAGCCGCGGCAAGATGGAACGTCTCACGTTCACTGAGGGACAAAATCCAACCAATTTTCGTAAACCACGATTCAACGTTAGCACCAGAAGGCTCAAAAACAATGTGCTCTCTAAGTAATGGATCATCCCCAATCAGACGATATAGCTGACGATAGCCATCGGCTTCTTGCGGGCTATTTTGCCAAATCCATGACTTATTCCACGGAGACTCCCCTCGAAAATGCAGAATAAAACGAGAATCCCATTCAAGAAGCTGACGTAAAATACGGACGGCAAGATGAGGGCGTTTCAACAATGGGGTGTACCCTAACATTCCAAGATGGAACTCAGCATGAGGATCTTTAACACGGTCAAAAGAATGGTAGCTAATACTGTTATTAATAACAGCAACCTGAGAAGGCAACCATCCTAACTCATTAATAAGAGATTCACGATAAAACTCAGATACTGTAAATACTTTATCTACTGCAGAAAGATTTAACTGCTCTATCCATTCAGAACGACTTTCAAAACCATGGAGACGAACAAAGAGTCGTTGTCCTTGACGTTTATGATGCGAATACCAGACCGCGTTACGTCCTGCCCACTCACACAGAATAGTATCTGCCCATTCTAAAGAATCTGCGCTCCTATCATCAACGGGAGGAGTCTCCGAACTCAACTGCCACTGTTGCCGACGTACTTCCACACCTGGAATACGCTGAAGCATATAGACCGCATCAGAAATAAAACGAAAATCATGACTACTGACTAAAATGCGGTGGTTGCTCTGAGAAGTACGAGTTTCCTTAAGCAACGAACGAATAGTGCGCACATCTGAACATAAACGTACCCGACCAGAAACGCCTGGAACAACATATTCCAAAAGAGAGCGTGACGTCTCGTCTGCAACGAAGAGAAGGTCCGAAACAGAGGCGATAGTCTCTAACTTATCAGTAGCATCATCGAAAAGAGCATTTGCTGTGCCAGGTATATCAGGCAGCGCACACATTAGAGGCACATCAAGAGAAGCATCTTGTGCTGCGTAAAAACACAACGTATACCCAACACAAATAACAGCCTGAGCTTGCTCCTGGATACTATGCTGTCGAATCCACTGCCCAATACCTTGAGTGCTTCCTTCATAACGCTGAATCTTATAAGAAATATGATGCCGTTCTAAAGCTGCGGCAAGATCACGAGACATCTGTGTCATCGTCTTCTGTGCAGAAGTGTTTCCTAAAACAATTAGAATATCCATAGCACACTACACCTCCTGCATAAGATACTGGTCAAGGCGAGATAAAAACCCAGATAAAGGTATCGCATAAGGATCGTTATTGGCCAAAGAATCTAATGAACCAGGGGTTGCTCTACGTAACCGTGACAAAGAACTAGCTAATGTAAAAGAGCGCGCTGGCCGAACATCAAGCTCTGCATTATCAATGAGGATAACGGTAATAAGTTTGCGCTGAGAGAGATTCGTCAACGTAGATATTTCATCAAAAAGATGCTCACTCCCAGGCGATAATGCACAAGCCCATAGGCCTGTTTCAAAGGCACGAGTTTCAATCACAAAAAAACTAGGAGAAAGAGCGTTCAACACCCCATAAGACCACCCTGGAGACAAGCTCACTAACTCTTCAGAAAAGGTTTCTTGTAATTCTCTACTGACAATACCGACAGCAGTAGCACCTTTCCACCACTCAGGAGCATGACGAAGATTCTGTCCAAAAATCATCTGAGTTAAAGAATCAGAATCACGTTTAATGTTTTCTTCGTTGGAACGATGAACTAGACGCCCTAACGGTACATAAGGTACCGGAAAGCCACGTTCTGATTGGTACTCATGCTCGTCAGTATCTTGGAAAGAGCCCCATAACCAAGACGAAAAACTGCGCCGTGTTTTAGGGGCGTTCACTCTTGGCTCCTCTTCTCAGGATGAGGCAAGAACCCTAGTTCTTGAAGCTGACGGATGATTTCCTGATAAACATCCAAAGTGTAATGAAATGGTGCCTTACCCCATTGGTGGAGGGGCTCTGCGCGCACAGGATAATCGCTCAAATCAACCATATGGAACCCTAACGACTCTAAGAAATCATAGTAACGGGCGTATAGGTTATTTGCTTCTTTAGCTGAAGTTCCCATACTTGATGGCGTTGACTCTCCAGAATCAAAATATTCAGCCCAAGGAACTTTAATGACAACGGTCTTGTCGAAAAGGCGGGCATTCTTAAGGCTTTTGACGAAGTAACCGACACAATACTTCCAGAAATTAAAGTGCCGGTCTGTACCAAAAACAAAGAGGAAAGCTTGCGACACATGCTCTGTCAATTCTGAACCTAACAAGTCACTGGAACGCGTCACCGTTGCACCATTATCAAAACGATATGCGCCATGGCGCTCATCAAAAATATCCCAGATGAGCAGGTCAATATTATCCTTATTGCTGGTGATCTCTTGCCAAGCGTTACCTTGCCAATCGCCTTCAACCATGCGTTGTTGAAACTTAGACGAGAACGACACACCAGAAGGGAAAAGCTCACTAGCATCTCGACTCATCGCAATAACAGATTGACGAGCAACATAATTGAGAATCTTATAATCTTGAGCAGGCACCAGTTCAAAGGTATCCCGCGAAACGCAAGAACCATAGATAAAAGTGCGAATCGGTGTACTGTTCAGCGTCTTGTTCCCTAACTTCTATGAAAAACTAGTACAAGCTACATTAGTAGCAGATTGTTATAAAGTGTAGAACCGTCACTAAGAGAAAACCAATGTCGTCCTCTTCCCACCTTATTGAAGCGATTAATTACGTTAGACGAGCTGCCTGGCATTTACGCACTGGCGGGCGCAAACAGCTTCGAGCTTTCACCACCAGACAACACGTTGTTAAAGGTGCTGACGCTCGACCCCATATTACTCGCTCCTCCCCGCTGAAAACACTCTTTTCAGGGAAGAATCAACACCTAAGACTCGACTTTCCAGAGTTTTCCAGTCCTATAGAACGCACTCCCACCTTCAACGAATATCGTGTAGCCGTCATCCTCGATGATTTTTCAGCTGCAGCATGGGGCTACGAATTTAATACCGTTGCGCTAGACCCCAGCACATGGGAAGAACAACTTAACACGGGAATAGATTTACTTTTTGTCGAATCAGCATGGGCAGGTAATAACGGCGCCTGGCAATACCAACTGACCGGAAAAAATGCTCCCTCAACAGCGTTAAAAGACATCATCAACTATTGCAAGGCGCATCATATTCCCACCATCTTTTGGAATAAAGAAGACCCCCCACACTTTGAAGATTTTCTTCCTACCGCACGATTATTTGATTATGTATTCACCTCAGATGAACGGAAAATTCCTGAATATCAAAAACGGCTAGGGCACCGTAACATCTCTGCGCTCGCCTTTGCCGCACAAAAAGCGATCCATAACCCTGCCCGACCTCCACACGGATTCCACGAACGAGATATTGCCTTCGCCGGAATGTATTTTGCTCATAAATACCCAGAACGACGTGAACAAATGGACATGCTCCTCGGCGCAGCACACACTGTTACACCGAGCATGGAACATGGGCTAGAAATTTTCTCACGATTCCTTGGAGACGACCCAAATTATCAATTTCCAGAACCCTTGAACCAGCACGTTGTCGGTTCTCTTCCCTACGCAAAAATGCTAACCGCGTACAAAGCGTACAAAGTCTTTTTAAACGTCAACTCTGTTACTGACTCACCAAGTATGTGCGCTCGTCGAGTCTTTGAAATTACAGCTTCTGGAACGCCCGTACTAACGACTCATTCAGAGGCTATACCGCGCTTCTTTACCGATGAAGAAGTACCTATCGCGACTACCCAAAAACAAGCAGAATATATGCTCAAAGCACTGGTAAACTCACCAGAGCTCAACGACCGTACCGTGCACCTTGCACAACGAAAAATATGGTCTGCACACACCTACACCCACCGTGCGATGCAAGTATTGCAAGCTGCTGGGAAAACACCTCAACAACACCCACACCAACTACCTGAAACAACCGTTATTGTTTCAACGAACAGACCCGGACATATCGACCACGTATTTAAAACTGTTGATAGCTTTTCGCCAGTTCCAGTACAACTTAACCTACTCACTCACGGGTTCGACGTACCAACACCACAGCTTCAAGCTAAAGCACGCGACTACGGAATAGAACTGCAAATACTACGAGCAGACTCAACGCTCTCTCTGGGAGAATGTTTAAACCAACTAGTGCGCAGCGCAGATGGAAAAATTATCACAAAAGTCGATGATGACGACCTCTACGGTGAACACTATCTTCAAGATATGCTTTTTGCTCTTGCTTATTCTGGTGCAGACATCGTCGGTAAACAGGCACACTATATGCATCTTCAGGCGCATAACGCGACGTTGCTACGCAACCCAGAACGCGAGCATAAATACACGAACTTCGTGATGGGGCCAACCATTACAGGCGCTCGCGAAGTATTTCTTGAACACCCATTTCCTGCCGGAAATCGGGGTGAAGATACGGGCTTCTTATCGTCTGTGCATCAAGATGGGGGAGTGATTTACTCTTCGGATAGGTTTAATTTCTTGCAAATGCGCAGTGGCGATGCCACCTCTCATGCGTGGAATGTTGAAGATCGCGAGTTATTGGCACAATCTCCGCTACGTTTTTATGGGAAAGGATTAGAACACCTGATGTTCTAATCCCTCAATATATGAGGATGGAAATATATGGAATATGTAGATGACCTTGACGCTATGAATCGTGAAGGAATATACCTTGTACAACAGCAAAGTTGTAAAGGTTTGCCAAACTTTCAAGAGGCCTATAAAGACTCGATTGTAGAAGTATTTGATTTTGGGAAAGTACTTTTTCAAAGGCTCACTGTCGTATCTAAAAAGAATAAGGTGTACGCACGATTCGGCGAACAGAAAAAACCAAAAATTATTGGGTGGACAGCGCTAAATAGCTATAAAAAAGGAAAACTTCCACAACCCAAAATACGTTGGAACTCTTGGGAAAAGTATTTTACTGAAGAGGAACATACGGGTGCAAAGACCGTCATACCTAAAGAATCGTTGAGTTTATCAGGTAAACATCTTATTCTTCAACAGAATATTAGTGCCCGTAAAGGAGGAAAGATAGGAACTGGTGGGAGAGCTGCTATTGCTCTTCGCTTTGACGATGGAGCTTTAGAGTTCAAAGAGATGGCACTATCTCTCCTCGAGAAATATGCTTTCCCTTTTACACGAGTTACTACCTCAAACCGAGTGGGTGAGAATTCTAAAGAAAAAGATACTTTTGAAAGTATCCAGAATTACGTTATTCACCATGGTGGAGAAGTCTGGAACCACGGAGTGACTCATACCGATGCCCCTCATGAGAAGCTACGCTACGAGATTCTTGGTGGCCGTAATAAACTGCGGAGACAAATGCCACGTATCCCCATAGACTGTTTTGCTCCTCCTGGTGGGGACAGCATAAAGTACGAAGGCCATATGCCTTCAGATTCCCCTGAAAAATGGGGGGATAGTTATGCTGGAAAACTTATCCTCGAAAATCATGGTTTAGCATCCGGGTATCTACGAAATAGTTATTTTCGCCCTCTTGATGGAATTATGCGAGATGGCCAGACACATTACTCCCTAGACTCCTATAATTTTTTGAGAGCACGAGACCTCATCAATAGAGCTGTTGAATGGAAGATGGGGGTGGTTTTAATGTGGCATATGAATTCTGTTGGACAAGAGAAAAAGATGTCTTTTACAGACTTCAAGAAGACACTCGAATATATTGCTCAGCTGCGTGATCAAGGCGCACTTATGGTTCTAACTGTTTCAGGATTAGGAGTCGCTGATCGTTCGATATGCTACCGTGATAACATTCTTCCAATTTCGTCTGGGAATCCCTTCAGAACGACCATTACCCATTCTAAGTATCGTCAAAACGTATCTGGTTCTACGCGTGAACTAAGCGCACAAGTAAATGCAACACCTGGAAGTAAAGTTATGTCTAGGATTGGGGAATCAAGGAAATACCATGAGGTTCCAGAATCCGGAACATTCTATCTCCGCCATGTAGCAACAATACCTCTAGACGAACAAAACATTGTCGTGGAAATTGATGCTGACGCAGAAGACGTTAAGCTTCTTGCCGTATAGAGAACATATAGCTGAGGGGTGCTCACCTCAAAAGACGTGAGCACCCCTCATCCTATATTTTTTAGGTAGCTAGTATCTAGCCTTGAGCTACCTCGCCAAAATACTGTGGCATGGTATTTTCCCAACGTTCACGTAGCTGATTGAGTGGAACAACAACCTGCTGAAAATCAAGATTTTCAGAAGCCGCATCAACGACGCCGATACGTGCAAAAGGATAATTTCGTGCCGTGCACATATCTTTGAAACGTACTTCTTCGGAGCGCGGAACAGACACAATAACACGTCCGGTAGATTCCGAGAACAGCATCGTAAACAAATCGACGCCATCCCGTTCAGCAACTTCACTAAGACCAATACGAGCGCCAACATTAAAACGTAAGCAGGCTTCAGCTACAGCAGCAGCAATACCACCAGAGGAGACATCGTGGGCAGCGTCAATCATGCCATCACGAGACATGTTCACCAGCATGTCACCTAAAAGTTTTTCTTGAGCTAGATTAACTTGAGGAGGCATGCCACCAAGGTGTCCGCAATACCGCGCCCACTCAGAACCATCTAATTCATCACGTGTGGTGCCAAGAAGATAGATTGCTTGCCCATCATGTTCTCGTTGCCACCCAGAAGGCACACGACGGGTTACATCGTCCATGACGCCCATCATGGCAATAACGGGGGTTGGTTTGATAGCTTGCCCAGAAGTCTGGTTGTAGAGGGAGACGTTTCCTCCGGTCACGGGGACGCCTAGTTCTTGACAACCATCGGCCAGTCCGCGGACTGATTCTACGAACTGCCACATAATATCAGGGTCTTCTGGGGATCCGAAGTTGAGGCAATCTGAAACAGCAACAGGGCGAGCGCCTACAGTGCATACGTTACGATATGCTTCTGCTAGAGCGATTTGTGCGCCTGTATAAGGGTCAAGATAGCTAAATCGTGGAGAAGAATCTGTTGCTAGGGCAACACCTGCACCGGTCTGCTCATCAACACGAATGACACCAGAATCATCAGGCTGCGATAACGCTGTATTACCCTGAACATACCGGTCGTATTGGTTTGTAATCCAACTCTTTGAACACATATTAGGGCTTGCCATGAAGTCAATAATGGCTTCGGCAAGGTTCTCTTGGGTGGGGCGTTGAGCGTCCTCCGCAGAGCCTGTAAAGTGTTGGGACTGTACTTCGTCTTGCCAATCAGGGCGGGCATAGGGGCGTTCATAGGTAGGCCCATCATGGGCAACAGTTTTAGGGTCTACATCGACAATGATTTCGCCGTCCCATTCAATGATGAGGCGACCAGTATCGGTTACCTCACCTAGAATTGAGTACTCAACGTCCCATTTGTGCATAATCTGCTCAAAACGTTCTAGATTTTCTGGGGTGACAACGGCCATCATGCGTTCTTGAGATTCTGACATGAGAATCTCTCCTGGGGTGAGGGTCGGATCACGTAATAGAACTTTTGTGAGGTCTACGTGCATGCCACCTTCACCATTGGATGCGAGTTCGCTTGTTGCACAAGAAATACCGGCTGCGCCAAGGTCTTGAATGCCTTCAACAACAGAGCCTTTGAAAAGTTCTAGGCAACATTCGATGAGTACTTTCTCGGCGAAAGGGTCTCCTACCTGAACTGCTGGTCGTTTTGAGGGTTTAGTGTCGTCAAAAGATTCTGAGGCGAGTACCGATGCCCCACCAATACCGTCACCACCGGTGCGTGCGCCGAAGAGAATCACTTTATTGCCTACACCAGAAGCATTAGCGAGGCGGATATCTTCATGGCGCATAATGCCAACAGCAAGAGCGTTGACTAGAGGGTTTGCTTGGTAACAGGAGTCGAATTCTACTTCGCCACCGATATTAGGTAGCCCCAAAGAGTTGCCGTATCCGCCGATACCTGAGACAACACCTGGTAGAACTCGTTGAGTGTCGGGGTGGTCAATAGCGCCAAAACGTAGTGGATCCATGACAGCTACAGGTCGGGCACCCATTGAAATAATGTCACGGACAATACCGCCAATACCGGTTGCTGCACCTTGATATGGTTCGACATAGGAAGGATGATTATGCGACTCAATTTTGAAGGTGACTGCCCAACCATTGCCGATGTTTGTCACACCGGCGTTTTCTCCCATACCAACCATGAGGTCTTGGGTCATTTCTTCGGTGACTTTTTGTCCGAATTGTTTAAGGTGAATCTTGGAAGATTTATAGGAACAATGTTCAGACCACATAACAGAATACATGGCTAATTCTGCTGCGGTGGGGCGTCGTCCAAGGAGTGCGACGATGTCGTTGAACTCGTTTTCTTTGAGACCAAGTTCAGCCCACGGCAGTTGTGTATTGGGGGTTGCCGCAGCATTTTCTACGGTGTCTAGGTTGAATTGCTTATCGCTCATGAGTAGGTAGATCCTTGTGGTAAACCATCGAAGAAGACTTCTCTGCGATGGGTAAGAAACTGAACTAAGGGTGTGTAACGAGTGTGCTCAAAACGGAGGAGAAGACCCCTAGCCCGTCAGCGCCACCACGTAGGGTGCGGCTTCCATCACCGGAGGAGGAAGGCCCAAAACCTGGTTCTACAGCGTGTTCGGGGTGTGGCATGAGTCCAACGACGTTACCTCGTTCGTTGCAGATACCAGCGATGTTGTTACGTGAACCGTTGGGGTTTACGTCAACATAGCGGAAGACGATACGTCCTTGGTGTTCTAGTTCTTCAAGAGTTTTAGGGTCTGCAACGTATTGACCATCTTGGTTTTTGAGTGGGACCACTATTTCTTGACCGGCCTCATAATGCCGTGTCCATGGGGTGGTGTTATTTTCGATTCGTAGTGTTTGGTCTCGGCAGATAAACTTTCGATGATCATTTTTAATCATGGACCCTGGTAGTAGGTGTGATTCGGTGAGAATCTGGAAGCCGTTGCAGATACCTAGCACGGGTAGTGCCTGTGTGGATTGTGCGGCGTCGATAACTTTTTCCATGACGGCGGCTTTCGCTGCGATGGCGCCAGCGCGCAGGTAGTCTCCATATGAAAAACCGCCGGGAACGATGACTGCGTCAACCTGATGTAGGTTGGCTTCATCGTGCCACAGCGGTACGGGTGTTCCACCGGCGAGTGTTACTGCTCGCATAGCGTCTCTGTCGTCAAGTGTTCCAGGAAATGTGATAACGCCTACGCGAACGTCTTTGAGTTGTTCTTCTGGTGCAGGTGTTGTGAAATCTCCGATGAGGGGTGTTTCGTGTGCGCTAAGAGACTCAACCATGTTTGTTTAGTCCTCCACTACCGAAACGTTGACAACATCTTCGATGACGGGGTTTGAAAGTAGCTCCTGAGCAGCTTGTTGAGCCTGTTGGAGGAGTTCTTCAGTAACTTCGCCGGAGACGGATAGTTCAAAGCGTTTCCCTTGGCGGACATCTGTGAATTGGGTGAGTCCGATACGGGGTAGTTCGTTGGCGATGGCTTTACCTTGAGGGTCAAGGATTTCTGGTTTGAGCATAACGTCGACGACAATACGGGCCATTGGGGTGAGCACTCCTTGAGTGTACGTAAATAAATATGTGAGCCGAGTATCATTTTAGCCTATTGATAGGACAATTGGACCCCACGTTATGAGAAATACTAAAGCACTCACACCCGAGTAGTATTCTCCCTAATGAGAAGGGAAAACGTCGGGTATGAGTGCTTTCGTAATATAAAAATATATTTTAGCGGTGAATTTGCTCGGTGAAATAGTCCAGCATGACTGGTCCTTCGAGCTGCCAGCCCTGATCCGTTCTAATCAGCGAGAAATTATAGTTCTCTTCGGGGTTAGACATATCGACAAAGCGTGCGTTAACGTCGTTAGCCTTGCTGGTGATGTTGCTGAGCGTGACTTTGTTATCGCCGTTGAAGTCTACTTCGGTGTTATCTGCAGCTTGGAAATCATAGTAGCGGTAGTTGCTGTCGTTGACGCCGTTGCTCACATCTGCCAAAAGCATGAAAAGTGCAAGCTGGTCAGCGGTATTCATGCCGGTGGTGTCTACACGAGATGCGTAGGGGGCAGTGTTCTTAACATCCTCAAGGATGGGGATAAGTTTCTCTTCAGGAGTGTGTTCTAGTAGCTCACGGTAAGGTGTTTTGGCGTTAGCGCGAGACTTGATGTCATTAGATAACGCTGTGGAGACTTTATCTGCAAGGTTTTTCTTTGCGGCTGCAGAGCCGGCAAGACCTTGCGAATACATATCTTCGATGATGGCGTTAATCGCTTGGAAACCGGCAGCTTCTGCATCTTTTTTAGCCTGTTCGTAAGCTAGCTCTTCAGGGGTTGGCCCTTCAGGTGTTTCTTCTTGAGCAGGTTCTGTTGTCTCAGGCTCGGCTGGCTTTTCTTCAACTACGGTAGGGGTTGGTGTTGGCTTTTCACTAGGTGTGGGGGTCACCGAAGGTGTTGCTGATGGTGTTGGGGTTGCCGTAGCTGATGGGGTCGCGCTGGGCGTGCTGCTAGGAGTCGAGCTAGAGGCCGCAGAGGAAGCCGTGCTATTTTGAGCGCCGCAAGCGCTGAGGGCAAGAAGTCCTGTGAGAGCTGCACAGGTAATAAATTTTTTGGACATAGTTCTCAATCGGTAGAAGTGGTACATGAAGTTAACAGTAGAAATGTGACTACGAAAAGACGCGTTGCACTTCTTAATATTTCAGTCTTTTTACATCATACTGGCGCGTGAGGACTCTTGGGGCTGTCGTAGCTGTGATTTCCCTGTCGTTTGGATAAGTTCTGAAATATATCGGTGATAACTTTAGCGTGCAGAGCAGGTCGAGGAAGAGCTCTCTACATGCATGGATAGACGGTATCGGTCTGCACGATATGTAGATACAGTATGTTCTATCGGAAACTTTATGTCATCAATGAGCGTATAGGAATACCGGTGAAAGATGAGTACCGGTTCGCGAGGTGATATCTCTAAAAGGTGAGCTAAATCTTCTGACGGTTTGCCTGCTTCAACCGTTTGTTGCGCTCCAACTACTGGGGTACCAGAACTCGAGAAGAGCTCATAGAGAGAAGACGTAAGGTCGCTATGAACAAAGGGTTGAGCAATATCTTCTGGAATCCAACTTTGATCAACAGAGACAGGAAGCCCATTTCCTAAGCGAAGACGTTTAAGGTGGAGCAAGCGTTGTGTTTGTGGGAAGAATTTTTGAAGATTCTCTGGTGGTTCTTCCCAATACGCGTCAATGACTTTGGTGCCAGGTGTCATCCCTGCGTTGCGTATGTCCTCGTGGAAAGATGCGAGGTGTAGATGTGATTGAACGCGTCCGTGCGAGACAAAAGTGCCTTTACCGTGAACTCTTACTAATAGCCCAGCTTGGACAAGTTCAGAGATAGCACGTCGAACGGTAATTCGAGAGACCCCAAACTTTTGCTCGAGAAAACGCTCTCCGGGGAGGCAATCTCCAGAACGATAGTTGGAGTGTATGAGCTCTTCTAACTGCGCACGGACGCGTTCATGTTTCAACATAAGAGTATTCTCGAAGAATAGTTCTAGGAAGACAACTGTAAAACGACGGTTTCTGTAGAGAGCGTAGAGTTTTCTACTGGAACCAGCGTGCATTGTGTAGGTTTAAGCGCGACGACTGGGCACATCAAAGATTTTGCTTCTTTGAGGGCGCTGGCATCAACCTTCATAAGTTTTTGCCCGCGTGTAACGCTGTCTTTTTCTTGAACAAAGTGTTCAAAGCCTTCACCTGCAAACTCTACGGTGTCAATACCGACGTGAACGAGTAACGCTTCCCCTGTTGAAGCTGCGATGACAAATGCGTGAGGCATGAGTTTGAGAATCGTGCCGTCAAACGGGGCCTTAACCTCGAAGGTTTCGTCGTCTTCAATTGTCGGTTCGATGGCGATGCCTTCGCCAACAATTTTTTGGGAAAATACCTCATCTGGTACGTCTGAGAGGCTTTTGAGTTCGCCAGCGCATGGCGCATAGACGTCGAGGAGCTGTGTCATGGTAAGTCTCCTTCTTCTGGAGGTTTATGTATATGGGGTTTAGAGAAGGTCTTGAATGTCTTCTGCCAAGGTGTCGGCTACTGGTCCTACAACAACCTGAACTGCTGATCCAAGAACGACGACTCCGTGAACTCCCATTGCTTTGAGGGCGTCTTGGTTTACGGCTTCGGCGTCGTCAACTTCTACGCGAAGGCGGGTGATGCAACCTTCAATTTCTTCGACGTTATCTGCTCCGCCGAGTGCTTCTAGAATTTTTTCTGCATCAAACATGATGTTTTCCTAACTGAGGTTGGAGTGGTTATGGGTGATCTAAGAACTTTATCCTCGATATTCTCTTGGCAGGTTCTTCATCATGAACTATAGTATCTTATATCACTGGTTATAAACAGTACCAGAGGTCATACACACATCAATAACTCCCTACCCCCTATCAAGGAGGACCCATGTCGACCCCGGCGACAACGGAACGAAAAAGTCTGAAAGACGGAAAATCCATGAAAGTCTTACAGCGTTTTGGGCGTTCTCTTATGCTTCCCATCGCAGCGCTTCCAGCAGCTGCCCTTCTTCTACGCCTCGGACAAAAAGACCTTCTCGGCGCACTTCCTGGTATGCAAGATGTAGCAAGCGTCATCGGCGCTGCAGGTGGAGCACTCTTCGAAAATTTGCCTCTCCTCTTTGCTATTGGCATTAGCTTCGGGTTTGCGAAAAAAGGTGACGGATCTACCGCGCTAGCAGCAGCTGTCGGATACGTCGTCCTTAACAACGTCTTCACCGCAATGTCTCCTATCATGCTTGGAGCAGCAGCTGAAGGCGCCGAACAAGAAAAAATTAACTACGGTGTTCTTGGCGGTATCGTTATTGGTATTACCGCAGCACTACTCTGGCAAAAATTCCACCGCACCAAACTCCCCGACTGGCTCGGATTCTTTGGCGGACGTCGACTTGTCCCAATCCTCACCTCCTTCGCCGCCATCGTCCTTGGTGTGCTTATGAGCCTCCTATACCCTGCTTTTGACGCAGTTCTTAAGAGCGTCGGTGAAGCCGTTTACGCAAACGCGATTATCGGCTCTGGTATTTACGGCTTCCTGAACCGTATGCTCATTCCCGTTGGTCTCCACCACATCCTTAACTCCATCGTCTGGTTCCTCATCGGCGATTACAACGGTGTACAAGGCGACCTTAACCGATTCTTCGCTGGTGACCCTACTGCTGGTGTCTTCATGACAGGATTCTTCCCCATCATGATGTTCGCACTACCAGCAGCAGCACTAGCCATCTGGCAAGAAGCAAAACCATCACAGAAGAAACTCATCGGAGGCGTTATGCTCTCCACCGGTATCACCGCACTCCTCACCGGTATTACCGAACCTCTTGAATTCTCCTTCATGTTCGTTGCTTGGCCACTCTACGTTATCCACGCAGTCTTTACCGGAACGGCCATGATGCTGACCAACGCATTAGGTATCCATGCCGGATTCGGATTCTCTGCAGGAGCCATCGACTACCTCCTCAACTTCGGTATTTCGCAAAACTCCATCTGGATTATCCCTATCGGTTTGTGCTACGCCGTTATCTACTACTTCACCTTCCGTTTCGTTATCCGTAAATGGAATCTACGAACCCCCGGTCGTGAAGAAGAAGCAGACGTAAACACTCCTAACGCATAAACGTCAAAACAACTAACGCTCCAAAAAAGGGGGGTGGGGGGGGGCCCAAAAAAAAATTGGCACCCCCCCCCGAAAAAA